>NZ_JBBDQW010000054.1:79623-83168 GCF_040905785.1 Tistlia sp. | reverse complement strand
GGGGGCGCGGGCGCACGGCCGCTGGCCGGCCGGCGCGCGCTGGTGACCAGCGGCCCGACGCGCGAGCCGATCGACCCGGTGCGCTACCTCTCCAACCATTCCTCGGGCAAGCAGGGCCACGCCATCGCCGCCGCCCTGGCCGCCCTCGGCGCCGAGACTGTCCTGGTCTCGGGGCCGGTCGCCCTGGCCGATCCGCCCGGAGTCTCGGTGGTCCGCGTCGAGACGGCCGAGCAGATGCTGGCGGCCTGCCGCTCGGCCCTGCCGGTCGAGGTCGCGGTCTGCGCCGCCGCGGTCGCCGACTGGCGGGTTGCCGGGATCGCCGGCCAGAAGATGAAGAAGGACGGCGGCGGGCCGCCGCAGCTCGCGCTGGCCGAGAACCCCGACATACTGGCGACCCTGGCGCGGCCAGGGCCGGAGCGCCCGCGGCTGGTCGTCGGCTTCGCCGCCGAGACCGAGCGGGTCGTCGAGCAGGCGGTCGCCAAGCGCGCGCGCAAGGGCTGCGACTGGATGCTGGCGAACGACGTCTCGGCCGCCACCGGCACCTTCGGCGGAGACCGCAACAGGATCCACCTCATCGACGGCGGCGAGGCGGTCGAGACCTGGCCCCTGCTCGGCAAGGCCGAGGTCGCCGACCGCCTGGCGCGCCGGATCGCCGGGGCCCTGGGGGAAGAACCAGGGGGCGAAGCGGCGGCGGACAGGGCGCCATGAGCGAGACCCCTTCCGCGCGCGAGCCGGTCGGCTCCGTCGAGGTCGCGATCCAGCGCCTGCCCCACGGCGAGGGCCTGGCGCTGCCGGCCTATGCCACGGCCCAGTCGGCCGGCCTGGACCTGCCGGCGGCGGTCGAGGCGCCGCTGACCCTGCAGCCCGGCGACTGGCAGGCCGTGCCGACCGGCTTCGCCGTCGCGCTGCCGCCGGGCACCGAGGCCCAGGTCCGGCCGCGCTCGGGCTTGGCCCTGCGCCACGCGGTGACGCTGGTCAACAGCCCGGGCACGATCGACGCCGACTACCGCGGCGAGATCAAGGTCATCCTCATCAACCTCGGCCGCGAGCCCTTCGTGGTCCGCCGCGGCGAGCGGATCGCCCAGCTCGTGGTCGCGCCCTACCTGCAGGCGGCCTGGCGGCCGGTCGAGCGCCTGTCCGATAGCGCGCGCGGCGAAGGCGGCTTCGGCTCGACCGGCGTCGCCGGGACGGCGCCGGCCCCTGGCAATCGCGGGTCCGACGGCGCAGATTAGGACCATGACCGAAGAGCGCGATTTCACCGACGCTGAGATCGAGCGCTACGCGCGCCACCTGGTCCTGCCGGAGATCGGCGAGGCGGGCCAGACCCGCCTGCTCGGCAGCCGCGTCCTGGTGATCGGCGCCGGCGGGCTCGGCTCGCCGCTGCTGCTCTACCTGGCGGCGGCCGGCGTCGGCACGCTCGGCGTCGTCGACGACGACTTGGTCGAGCTGTCGAACCTGCAGCGCCAGATCATCCACGGCGAGGCCGACATCGGCGCCGCCAAGGTCGCCTCGGCGGCCCGGCGCCTCGCGCAGATCAACCCCGAGGTCCGGGTCGAGGCGCACGAGCGCCGGCTCGAGGCGGAGACCGCCCTCGAGTTGGTCTCGGCCTACGACCTGGTCTGCGACGGCTCCGACAACTTCGCGACCCGCTACCTGGCCAACGATGCCTGCCATCTGGCCGGGCGCACCCTGGTGACGGCGGCGATCATGCGCTTCGACGGCCAGCTGACGACGCTGCGCTCGCACCGGGGCCACGGCCCGGACGGCACCGAGAATCCCTGCTACCGCTGCCTGTTCGGGCCGCAGCCGGAGGACCCCAAGCAGGGCTGCGCCGACGTCGGCGTGCTCGGAGCGCTGGCCGGCACCCTGGGCGCCTTGCAGGCGGTCGAGGCGGTCAAGGAGCTGCTCGGCATCGGCCGCTCCCTGGCCGGGCGCCTGCTGCTCTACGACGCCCTGGAGGCAGGCTTCCGCACGATCCGGGCGAAGGCCGATCCCGACTGCGCGCTGTGCGGCCTGCACCCGGCCGTGACCGGGCTGTCGCAGGCCGCCTACCGGCCCGATTCCGCGGCCTGCGCGGCCGAGTAGCGGCGCCGGCCACGGGCGCGAGATCGGGGGCGGCCTTGCTCCGGGGCGGGCCCGCTGCTATGTCCTGCCCCGCTCCGCAGCCGATACAACAGACCACAGGACGGACCCGACGTATGGCCGAGTTCACCGACTACAAGGTCAAGGACATCTCCCTCGCCAACTGGGGGCGGATGGAGATCGAGATCGCCGAAACCGAGATGCCGGGGCTGATCGCCCTGCGCGAGGAGTTCGGCAAGGAGCAGCCCCTGAAGGGCGCCCGCATCACCGGCTGCCTGCACATGACCATCCAGACCGCGGTGCTGATCGAGACGCTGATCGCGCTCGGCGCCGAGATCCGCTGGTCCTCGTGCAACATCTTCTCGACCCAGGACCACGCCGCCGCGGCGATCGCCGCGACCGGAGTCCCGGTCTTCGCCTGGAAGGGCATGACCGAGGAGGAGTACGAGTGGTGCATCGTCCAGACCATCGAGGGTCCGGACGGCTGGCGCCCGAACATGATCCTGGACGACGGCGGCGACCTGACCGCGGTCGTGCACCGGCCCGAGTACGCCGAGGTCATGAAGGGCATCAAGGGCATCTCCGAGGAGACCACGACCGGCGTGCTGCGCCTCTACGACATGGCGCGCAAGGGCACGCTCCACTGCCCCGCGATCAACGTCAACGACTCGGTGACCAAGTCGAAGTTCGACAACAAGTACGGCTGCCGCGAATCGCTGGTCGACGGCATCCGCCGCGCCACCGACGTCATGATGGCCGGCAAGATCGCGATGGTCGCGGGCTTCGGCGACGTCGGCAAGGGCTCGGCGGAATCGCTGCGCCGGGCCGGCTGCCGCGTGATGGTCAGCGAGGTCGACCCGATCTGCGCCCTGCAGGCCGCCATGGAAGGCTACGAGGTCGTCACCATGGAGACGGCGGCGCCCCGCGCCGACATCTTCGTGACCGCGACCGGCAACAAGGACATCATCACGGTCGACCACATGCGCGCCATGAAGGACCGGGCGATCGTCTGCAACATCGGCCACTTCGACAACGAGATCCAGATCGAGGGCCTGCGCAACCTCAAGTGGACGAACATCAAGCCGCAGGTCGACCAGATCGAGTTCCCGGACGGCAAGAAGATCATCATGCTGTCCGAGGGCCGGCTGGTGAACCTGGGCAACGCCATGGGCCACCCCAGCTTCGTCATGAGCGCCTCCTTCACCAACCAGGTGCTGGCGCAGATGGAGCTGTGGAACAACAACGAGAAGTACGACCGGCAGGTCTACGTGCTGCCCAAGCACCTCGACGAGAAGGTCGCGGCGCTGCACCTGGCCAAGCTCGGCGCCGAGCTGAGCACGCTCAGCAAGGACCAGGCGGCCTACATCGACGTGCCTGTGACCGGCCCGTTCAAGACCGAGCAGTACCGCTACTGACCGGGCGCTTTGCGCCCGGGCCCTGCCCGACCGACCGACGGCGGGGGG
>NZ_JBBDQW010000054.1:0-79613 GCF_040905785.1 Tistlia sp. | reverse complement strand
CGGCCGCCCGGAGAGCTCCGGGCGGCCGTTCGCTTGCCGGCGGGTGCGGATGCGTCTAGCGTTTCGCCTCGATCTTCGATTTCACCGGTGGGGGCGAAGTGACGGAGTGATCGCGACGGGCACGGCTGGGCGGGGGGCGACACCCGGTGCGGCGGCTGCGCCGAGCCGCCCGATGTGATGGAGCAGCAGGCGATCCTCCTCGCGCTCGCGGCGGCCCTGTGCGCCGCCCTGGCCGGCCTCGGCCTCCTGGCCGTCCGGCACCGCGCGCTGCGCCGTCGGGCCGAGGCGCTGGAGGCGGAGGTCGCCGAGCGCGTGCGCGGCCTGGGCGAGCAGCTGGCCCGGGCCGAGGCCGAGCGCCAGCACCAGGCAGAGAGGGCCGAGCGCCTCGCCAGCCTGCTTGACGCACTGCCGCAGCCCGTCTGGGCGCGCGATGCCGAGATGCGCGTGGTCTACGCCAACGAGGCCTACCGCAAGGCCGTGGCCAGCGACCGCGAAATCACCGAGGCGAGCCCGGAGCTGTTCGAGGGCGGCGACCTGGGCGAGGCGCTGCGCCTGGCCCAGCGGGTGCTGGCCGAGGGCGGTTCGCGCAATGCCCGCCTCCACGCCGTGATCGCCGGCGAGCGACGCCTGCTCGAGCTCACCAAGACCCGGCTCGCGGCCGGCGGGGTGCTGGCCACGGCCCGCGACCTCACAGAGTGGGAGGAGATGAAGCGCGAGCTCGCGCGCCACGTCGAGGCCGAGCGCGAGGTCCTGGAGAAGCTCGGCGTCGGCATCGCCATCCTGGGCGGCGACGGCCACATCCGCTTCCACAACACGGCCTATCTGCGGCTCTGGCGGCTCGAGGAGGCGCTGCTCGCCGGCGAGCCGCACTTCAGCGAGGTGCTGGACCGGCTGCGCGAGCAGCGCCGCCTGCCCGAGCAGGTCGACTTCAGCGAGTTCAAGCGCCAGTACCTGCGCCGGATCCAGACCCTGATCGAGCCCTACGAGGAGCTCGAGCACCTGCCGGACGGCACCACCATGCGCGTCTCGGTACACCCGCATCCCTTCGGCGGGGTCCTGATCACCTACGAGGACGTGACCGACACGCTCAAGCTTGAGCGCACCTACAACACCCTGCTCGAGGTCCAGCGCGCGACCCTCGACAACCTCTACGAGGGCGTCGCAGTCTACGGCGCGGACGGGCGGCTGAAGCTCTCGAACCCGGCCTTCCAGAGGATCTGGGGCCTGCCCCCGGAACTGCTCGGGCGCGAGCCCCACGTCCGCGAGCTGATCCAGGCGGCGCGGAGCCTCTACGAGGTCGACGACCCGAGCTGGGTCGACTACGTCGAGCGGATGGTCGGCCGCGTCACCGAGCCGGAGCCGCGCACCGGCCGGCGCGAGCGGGCCGACAGCTCGGTCATCGACTTCGCCCAGGTGCCGCTGCCCGACGGCGCCTGCCTCTACACCTTCCTGGACGTGACCGACTCGACGATGGTCGAGCGCGCCCTGCGCGACCGCAACGACGCCCTGGAGACGACCGACCGGCTGAAGAGCGAGTTCCTGGCGAACATCTCCTACGAGCTGAGGACGCCGCTGAACGCCATCGTCGGCTTCGCCGAGATCCTGCAGAAGCAGTACTTCGGCGAGCTCAACGAGCGCCAGCTCGACTACAGCCAGGCGATCGTCGAGTCGTCGCAGCGGCTGATCGGGCTGATCAACGACATCCTGGACCTGGCCTCGATCGAGGCCGGTTACCTGAAGCTCGACCGGCGCAGCGTCGACCTCCACGCGCTGCTCGTCGCCGCCCAGAACCTGTGGCGCGAGCGCGCCCGGGCGCGCGGCCTGGAGCTGGCGCTCGACTGCCCCGAGGACATCGGCCCGCTGGAGTGCGACGAGCGACGCATGACCCAGGCGCTGTTCAACCTGCTGTCGAACGCCTTCAAGTTCACCCCCGAGGGCGGCGTCATCACCCTGTCGGCCCTCGACCTCGGCAAGGAGGTGCAGATCACGGTCAGCGATACCGGCATCGGCATCCCGGCCCAGGACCAGGCGCGGGTCTTCGGCAAGTTCGAGCGCGTCGACAACAGCGGCACCCGCGGCCGCCAGCCGGGCGCCGGGCTGGGCCTGTCCCTGGTCAAGAGCCTGATTGAGCTGCACGGCGGCTGGATCGAGATGGACTCCGCGGTCGACCACGGCACCCGGGTGACCTGCCACCTGCCGGTCGCCCCCCAGACCCCGCAGGAGCCCGATCGCCTGGTCGGCGAGTAGCCGGAGGCTATCCGCCCGGCACCCCCTTGGTCGTCGAGTACTCCCAGTGCAGCTCCTCGTCTGGGTGCAGCCGGCGGCGCACGGCGTGGGCGGCCAGCGCCGCCTCCGAGAATCCGCAGAGGATCAGCTTGAGCTTGTTCGGGTAGGTCGCGATGTCGCCGATCGCGTAGAGGCCCGGCCGGCTGGTCGCGCAGGTCGTCGGCTCGACCGGGATCAGGTGCCGGTCGAGCTCGAGGCCCCACTCGGCGATCGGCCCCAGGTTCATCGACAGGCCGAAGAAGGGCAGCAGCACGTCGGCCTCAAGGGTCCGGCGCCGGCCGTCCAGGTCGCGCACCACGACCGCCTCCAGGCTGCCGTCGCGGCCCTGCAGCGAGTCGAGCTGGTAGGGCACGACCAGTTCGAGCCGTCCGGCCTCGGCCAGGGCGTGCAGGCGGGCGACCGACTCGGGCGCGCCGCGGAACTTCTCGCGCCGGTGCACGACGTAGAGTTCGGCGGCCAGCTCGGCCAGGATGATCGACCAGTCGAGCGCCGAATCGCCGCCGCCGGCGAGCACGATACGCTTGCCGCGGAAGGCCTCGGGCCGGGCGATGAAGTAGTGGACGCCGCGGCCTGCGCCGCGGCCCTCGTAGGCCTCGATGCCGGTCAGCGGCGGCCGGTTCGGCCCGAAGGCGCCGACGCCGGCGGCCACGATCACGGCGCGTGCCTCAATCACGACGCCCTTCGAGGTGGTCAGCCGCCAGCCGTCCGGCGCCCCCGCTTCCTCGTCGAATCGGCAGGCCTCCAGCCGCTCGACCCGCTGGCCCAGGTGGTAGCGCGGCGCGAAGGGCTCGGCCTGCTCGAACAGCCGCTCGACCAGCTCGGCCGCCTGGACCCTGGGATAGCCGGGAATGTCGTAGATCGGCTTCTCGGGATAGAGCGCCGCGCACTGGCCGCCGACCGCGTCGAGCGCGTCGACGACCTGGCAGCTCAGCTGCAGCATGCCGCACTCGAAGACGGCGAAGAGGCCGACCGGACCGGCGCCGACGATGGCGACGTCCGTGCGATGGGGTGTCTCGGTCATGAGATCTTCGAGCGGAGGGACGGAGGCGGGTCGACCGCAGGATGGCGGCCCCGGCCCGGATTGGCAAGGAAGCCGGCGGCAGGGCCATGGCGGCGTTGCCCGAGCGCGCCCGGCCCGTGTAGAACCGCGCCATGAGCCCTGCCGCGCCGACGCTCCCAGTCCCAGTCCGAGGCCCAGTCCGAGGCCCAGTCGCCGCCGTGCCGAGCCCGTCGCAGCCGGCGGTCGAGCTGCCCGACGAGGCGGCGACCTCCGCCTTCGCCGCGCGGATCGCGCCGCTGCTGCGCGTCGGCGACCTGCTGTACCTGGAGGGCGACTTGGGGGCCGGCAAGACCGCCTTCGCGCGCGCCCTGATCAACGCCCTGCCCGGCCCCCGCGAGGAGGTGCCGAGCCCGACCTTCACCCTGGTCCAGACCTACCCGCGCGACGCCCTGGAGATCTGGCATTTCGACCTCTACCGCCTGGAGCGCGCCGAGGAGGTCTGGGAGCTCGGCCTGGAGGAAGCCCTGGTCGCCGGCGCCAGCCTAGTCGAGTGGCCGGAGCGCGCCGGCAGCCTGCTGCCCGCCGAGCGGCTGGTGCTGCGCTTCGCCCATGCCGGCACCGGCCGACGCCTGACGCTCGAGCCGCACGGCGGCTGGGCCGAGAGGCTGCGGGCGCTGGCCCCGTGAGCGAGCGCGAGGCTCTGCTGCGGCGCTTCCTGGAGGGCGCCGGCTGGGGCGCCGCCGAGCGCCGCGTGCTGGCCGCCGACGCTTCCTTCCGGCGCTACGACCGGCTGGTCGGAGCCGCCGGCCGGGCGGTGCTGATGGACGCGCCGCCCGAGCACGAGAAGCCCGCGAGCTTCGTCCGGCTGGCCGAGCTGCTCGGCCGCCTCGGTCTCTCGGCCCCTCGGATCCTGGCCGCCGACCTGGAGCGGGGCTTCGTGCTGCTCGAGGACCTCGGCGACGACACCTTCACCCACGCGCTCGCCGCCGGCCGGGAGGAAGCGCCGCTCTACCGGCTCGCCGTCGACACCCTGGTCGCCCTGCAGCGGGCCTGGTCGGCCGAGCTCGGCGCCGGCATCCCGCCCTACGACCAGGCGGCCTTCCTGGCCGAGGCCGAGCTGCTGACCGGCTGGTACCTGCCGGCGGCGAGCGGGCGCGAGCCCGACCGGGACACGCTCGAGAGCTACCGGGAGGCCTGGCGGGCGGTGCTGCCCACGGTCGAGCGCCTGCCGCGGACCCTGGTGCTGCGCGACTACCACGTCGACAACCTGATGGTCCTGGAGGGCCGGCAAGGGGTCGCCGCCTGCGGCCTGCTCGACTTCCAGGACGCGCTGATCGGCCCGCCCGCCTACGATCTGGTCTCGCTGCTGCGCGACGCCCGCCGCGACGTCGACCAGGCGCTGGCCGCCGACCTGCTGGCGCACTTTCGCGCGGCCCGGCCGGAGCTGGACGGCGCGGCCCTGGAGGCGGCCTACTGGGTGCTCGGCGCCCAGCGCAGCAGCAAGATCATCGGCATCTTCACCCGGCTCAGCCGACGCGACGGCAAGGCGCGCTACCTGGAGCACCTGCCGCGCCTCTGGCGCTGGCTGGAGGAGGAGCTGCGCCATCCGGAGCTGGCGCCGGTCGCCGCCTGGTTCGAGCGGCACCTGCCGCCGGAGCTGCGAGGCATGCCGGAGGCAAAGCGGGTCGCGTGAGGAACGGGCCAGCAAACGACGGGTCGGCAGGAACAACGGGGCGGGCAGCGTGAACCGAGGGAAGAACGACGACGCCTCGGCGGCGATCCGCCGCGCGATGGTGCTGGCGGCGGGCCTCGGCCAGCGCATGCGGCCGCTGACCGACGAGCGCCCGAAGCCGATGATCGCGGTCAACGGCGCGCCGATGATCGACCAGCTGCTCGACCGCCTGGCCGAGGCCGGCGTCGAGGAGGCCGTGGTCAACCTGCACCACCACGCCGGCCAGCTGCGCCGGCACCTGGAGGGGCGGACGCGCCCGCGCATCCTCTTCTCCGAGGAAGAGACGCTGCTCGACACCGGCGGCGGCGTCGCGCGGGCGCTGCCGCAGCTCGGCGAGGCCCCCTTCTTCGTCGCCAACGGCGACGTCGTCTGGCTCGACGGGCCGGATCCGGCGCTGCGCCGCCTGGCCGAGGCCTGGGATCCGGAAACCATGGACGCCCTGCTCCTGCTGCAGCCGGGCAGCGGCGCCTTCGGCTACGAGGGGCCCGGCGACTTCCGCATGGATCCCGCCGGCCGGCTGACCCGCCGCGCCGAGCGCAAGCTGGCGCCCTTCGTCTACGCCGGCCTGCACATCCTGGCCCCGCGGCTCTTCGAGGACGCGCCTGAGGGCGCCTTCTCGCTCAACCTGCTGTGGGACAAGGCGGCCGCGGCGGGACGCCTGTTCGGCCTGCGCCACGAGGGCGCCTGGTACCACGTCGGCACGCCGCAGGCGCTCGCGGCGGTCGAGCGCGAGCTGGCCCTGGAGCTCGGCGGCTGGCGCGACGACACTAACGGCGGATGACCGCCCGGTGAGCGACCCAGGGCCGCGCGTCTCGACGATCCCGACGGGGGTATCCTTCGTCGATGCCCTGGCCCAGGGCCTGCTGGCGCGCTTTCCCGACCCCGAGGCGCTGGCCGGGGCGACCGTGTTGCTGCCGACCCGGCGCGCCTGCCGCGCGCTCCAGGAGGCCTTCCTGAGGGCCAGCGCGGGCCGCGCGCTGCTGCTGCCGAGCCTGCTGCCGCTCGGCGACCTCGATGCCGAGGAGCTGCTGCTGACCGGCGACGAGGAGCTCGCGGGGGGCTTCGAGGCGCTGCCGCCGGTGATGCCGCCCCTGACCCGCCAGCTGCTGCTGACCCGCCTGATCCTGCGCTGGGCCGAGCTGGAGGCGGCGCAGGGCACCGCGGGCTTCGAGGTGCCGAGCTTCGACCAGGCGCTGCGTCTCGCCCAGGGCCTCGCCAGCTTCCTCGACGAGGTCGAGACCGAGGGGCTGAGCTTCTCCGACCTCGACAGGGTGGTCCCCGACGCCCACGCCGTGCACTGGCAGCAGACCCTGCGCTTCCTGGCGATCGTCGGCGAGACCCTGCCGGCGCTGCACGCCGCCCTCGGCAGCGTCGGCCCCGCCGAGCGGCGGCGCCGGCTGCACGAGCTGCAGCTCGAGCGCTGGCGCCGCCAGGCACCGACGGGCCCGGTAATCGCCGCCGGCTCGACCGGCTCGATTCCCTCGACGGCGGCGCTGCTGCACTGCGTCGCCTCCCTGCCCGGCGGCGAGGTCGTGCTGCCCGGTCTCGACCGCAGCGTCGAGCCGGAGGTCTGGGCCGAGGTGCGCGAGGATCCCGGCCACCCGCAGCACAACCTGGCGCGCCTGCTCGAGCGCTTCGGGCTGGAGCGCGAGGCGGTGTCGGACTGGTGCGACCCCGAGGCCGGGCCGACGCCGCCGCTGCGCGCCGAGCTCGTCGAGCTGGCGCTGATCCCGGCCGAGGCCGCCGAGCGCTGGCGCGAGCGGATCGTCGCCCTCGACCCGGCGCGGGCGCGCGAGGCCCTGGCCGGGGTCGTCCGGCTGGACCTGCCCGACGCCGGCAGCGAGGCCGGCGCCATCGCCCTGCTCCTGCGCGGCGCCCTGGAGACCCCGGGCCGGCGCGCCGCCCTGGTCACCCCCGACCGGGCCCTGGCGCGGCGGGTCGCCGCCGCGCTCAGCCGCTGGGGCATCGACATCGACGACAGCGCCGGCCAGCCGCTGGCCACGACGCCGCCGGCGCAGCTCCTGCGGCTGACCGCGGAGCTGGGCGCCGGCGAGTGCGCGCCGCTCGCGCTGCTGGCCGCGCTCAAGCACCCGCTGGCCGCCGGCGGCATGCCGGCCGGCGCCTTCCGCCGCCAGGTCCGCGACCTGGAGCAGGCGGTGCTGCGCGGGCCGCGTCCGGCGGCCGGCTTCGCGGGGCTGCGCGACGCCCTCGACGGCTGGCACGACGAGACGCTGGCACGGACCGCGGACGAGGGCCGGCGGCGCGCCCTGGCCGCCCGCCACCGCCGGCTCAGGCGCTTCCTCCAGGAGCTGGAGGAGGCCGCCGCGCCCTTCCTGGCAGCCCTGCGCGCCGGGGAGGCGCGGCCGCTGCTCGACGCGCACCTGGCCTTCGCCGAGCGCCTCGCCGACAGCCAATCCGGCGACGGCGCCTCCCAGCTGTGGGCCGGCGAGGCCGGCGAGGCCCTGGCCGGCTTCGTCGCCGAGCTGCGCCAGGCCCTGTCCGAGGACATCGCGGTCGCGGTCGAGCCGGGCCGCTATCCAGCCTTCCTGGACGCGCTGCTCGCCGGTCGTGTCGTGCGGCCGCGCTGGAACCGCCACCCGCGCATCGCGATCCTGGGGCCCCTGGAGGCGCGCCTCCTGCAGTTCGACCTGCTGGTGCTGGGCGGCCTCAACGAGGGCACCTGGCCGGCCGACGCCGAGCCGGGGCCGTGGCTCAGCCGGCCGATGCGCCGCGACTTCGGCCTGCCGCCGCTGGAGCGGCGGCTCGGCCTGGCCGCCCACGACCTGGTCCAGGCGCTCGGCGCCCGGCAGGTCTGCCTGACCCGCGCCGAGCGGGTCGAGGGCGCGCCGGCGGTCGCGTCGCGCTGGCTGCTGCGCCTCGACGCCCTGCTCGAGGCGCTCGGCCTCGAGGCCGACGCGCTGGCCGACCCGGAGCACGACTGGGCCGCCTGGTCCGAGGCCCTGGACCGGCCGGAGGGCCCGCCGCGGCCGCTGCCGCCGCCGGCGCCGACGCCGCCGCTCGCCGCCCGCCCGCGCCGGCTCTCGGTGACCCAGGTCGAGACCTGGATGCGCGACCCCTACGCCCTCTATGCCGGCAAGATCCTGAGGCTGCAGCGGCTCGAGCCGATCGACGCCGATCCCGGCGCCGCCGACCGCGGCACGCTGGTCCACACCGCCCTGGAGCGCTTCACGCGCGCCTGGCCCGAGCGCCTGCCGCCGGACGCGCTGGCGCAGCTGCAGCGGATCGCCGCCGAGGTCTTCGCGCCGCTGGCCGCCCGCCCGACGGTCCGCGCCTTCTGGTGGCCGCGCTTCCGGCGCATCGCCGCCTGGGTGGTGCAGGCCGAGGAGGCGCGCCGGCCCGGCCTGGCGGCGCTCTTCGCCGAGCTGCCGGGCGAGCTCGAGGTCGCCGAGGGCTTCCGCCTGACCGCGCGCGCCGACCGGGTCGAGCGCCGCCGCGACGGCGGCCTGGTGCTGATCGACTACAAGACCGGACAGGCGCCGACCGCCCGCCAGCTGGAGAGCGGCCTGAAGCCGCAGCTGCCGCTGGAGGCGGCGCTGCTGGCGCGCGGCGGCTTCCCCGACCTGCCGGCGGTGTTGCCGGTCGAGCTGGCGGTCTGGCGCCTGACCGGCGGCGAGCCGGCCGGCGAGATCAAGGCCCACAGCGGCGAGGTCGAGCTCTACGCCGAGCAGGCCTGGCAGGGCCTGGAGAGGCTGGTGCGCGCCTTCGCCGAGGAGGCGACGCCCTATCACGCCCGGCCGCGCGGCGGCGCCTGGCTGCCGCTGTTCGGCGAGTACGACCATCTGGCGCGGGTCAAGGAATGGTCGCTGGCCGGGAGCGAGGGCGAATGAGCGACGCCGACCTTCGCCAGCTGATCGAGGCCGCCGCGGCGCGCCAGCGCCGCGCCGCCGACCCCGAGGCCTCGGCCTGGGTCGCGGCCTCGGCGGGCACCGGCAAGACCCGGGTGCTGACCGACCGCGTGCTGCGCCTGCTGCTGGCGCGCGCCCGGCCCGAGCGCCTGCTCTGCCTGACCTTCACCAAGGCCGCCGCCGCCGAGATGCGCCAGCGCATCGCCGACAGCCTGCGGCACTGGGCGACGGCCGACGAGGCGGCGCTGGCCCGGCGCCTGCACGACCTGCTCGGCCGGCCGGCCGAGGCCGCGGAGGCGACCCTGGCACGGCGCCTTTTCGCGCGGGTGCTCGACACGCCGGGCGGCCTGAAGATCCAGACCATCCACGCCTTCTGCCAGTCGCTGCTCGCCCGCTTCCCGCTCGAGGCCGGCGTCGCCCCCCACTTCCGCGCGCTCGACGAGCGCAGCCAGCAGGAGCTGCTGTCCGAGGCCTTCGAGAGCAGCCTCGCGGCGGCCGGCGCGACGGCCAGGGACGGGCTGGCCGGCGACGCCCCGGCGCAGGCGACCGGCGACGACGGCCTCTACGCCGCGCTCTCGGCGGTCACCGGCCTGGCCAACGCCGAGGACTTCCGCGGCGTCCTCGACGAGCTGATCCGGGAGCGCGGCCGGCTCGACGCCCTGCTGGCGCGCCACGGCTCGCCGGCCGGCGTTGGCCGCGCCGTCGCCGAGGCGCTCGGCGTCGCGCCGGGCGAGACCCTGGAGTCGGTGCTGGAGGCCGCCTGCCGCGACGAGGCGCTCGACCTGATCGGCCTCAAGCTCTGCTGCGAGGCCCTGCAGAAGGGCAAGACCAAGGACCTCGCCAGGGGCCAGGCGATCAGCCGCTGGCTGGCCGAGCCCGAGACCCGACCGCAAGGCTTCGAGAGCTACCTGCGCGCCTTCTTCACCAAGGACGGCAAGGTCACGGTCAAGTTCGGGACCAAGACCGCCGAGGCGCTCTTCCCGGGCCTCTCCGACGTCATGGGCGCCGAGGCCGAGCGGCTGCGCCTCCTGCGCGAGCGCTTGAACGCGATCCGCCTCGCCGAGGCGACCGGCGCCCTGGTCACTCTGGCCGCCGACATCCTGGCGCGCTACCGGCGCCGCAAGGCGGAGCGGGCGGTGCTCGACTACGAGGACCTGATCCTCGAGACCCGCGCCCTGCTCGCCCGCCCCGGCCTGGCCGCCTGGGTGCTGTTCAAGCTCGACGGCGGCCTCGACCACCTGCTGGTCGACGAGGCCCAGGACACCAACCCGGACCAGTGGGCCGTGGTCGAGAGCCTGACCGGCGAGTTCTTCGCCGGGCAAGGCGCCTACGAGGCGCGCGGCGAGACCCTGCCGCGCACGGTCTTCGCGGTCGGCGACGGCAAGCAGTCGATCTTCGGCTTCCAGCGCGCCGACCCTCACGAGTTCGCGCGCATGGAGGGCGTCTTCGGCCGGCGCGTGATCGCCGCCGAGCGGCGCTGGTCGCCGGTCGCGCTCTCGCACTCCTTCCGCTCGGCCGACGCCGTGCTGCGCTCGGTCGACATGACCTTCCAGCCCGAGGCGGTGCATCGGGGCGTCGCGCTTTCCGGCCGCTGGCTCGAGCACGACCCGGTGCGCGTCGGCCAGGCCGGCCTGGTCGAGATCTGGCCGCCGGCCCCGGCCGCGACCGTCGAGGAGGAGCCGGACTGGGCGCCGCCGCTGACCCGCTCGGGCCAGGTGCCGGCCCAGACGCGCCTGGCCCGCGTCATCGCCGCGCGCATCGCCGGCTGGCTGTCGCCGGCCGAGGCTCTGCCGGGCGGCGAGGGCTGGCTCGAGAGCCGCGGGCGGGCGGTCGGGCCCGGCGACCTGCTGGTCCTGGTGCGGCGGCGCAACGCCTTCGTCGAGGAGCTGGTGCGCGCGCTCAAGCAGCGCGGCGTGCCGGTCGCCGGCATCGACCGCATGGTGCTGTCCGAGCAGCTGGCGGTCATGGACCTGATCGCCCTCGGCCGCGTCCTGCTGCTGCCCGAGGACGACCTGACCCTGGCCAGCCTGCTCAAGAGCCCGCTCGTCGGCCTGGGCGAGGAGCGCCTGTTCGAGCTCTGCTGGCGGCGGCCGGGCAGCCTGTGGGACAGCCTGCGCAGCGCCGCCGGGCGTCACGCCGACTGTGCCGGCGCCCTCGCCTTCCTGGAGGAGCAGCGTGCGCGCGCCGACTTCGTGGCGCCCTACGAGCTCTACGCCGAGCTGCTCGAGCAGGGCGGCCGGCGCCGCCTGCTTGCCCGCCTGGGGCAGGAGGCGGCCGACCCGATCGAGGAGTTCCTCGGCCTCGCCCTGGCCTACGAGCGCGACCACACGCCCTCGCTGGAGGGCTTCCTGCACTGGGTCGACCAGGGCGGGCAGGAGATCAAGCGCGACCTGGAGCAGGGCCAGGACAAGGTCCGGGTGATGACCGCCCACGCCGCCAAGGGCCTGCAGGCGCCGATCGTGATCCTGCCCGACACCCTGCAGAAGCCGAGGCCGCGCGAGCGCCTGCTCTGGCTCGAGCCGGCCGCGGAAGCCGGCGGCGCGGCTCCGCCCCTGCCGATCTGGCTGCCGCGCAAGGAGCTCGGCGAGCCGGTCGCGCTCGACGCCCGCAACCGCCTCGCCGAGCGCCAGGACGAGGAGCATCGCCGGCTGCTCTATGTCGCCATGACCCGCGCCGAGGATCGCCTCGTGGTCTGCGGCTGGGAGGGGCGCCAGGCGGCGCCCGAGGACTGCTGGTACCGCCTGGCCGAGGCCGGCCTCGGCGCCTGCGGCGAAGCCGCCGAGTTCGACTTCACCGGCCTCTGCGCCGAGGGCTGGAGCGGCCCGGGCTGGCGCCTGGCGACGCCCCAGCGCGCCGCCCCCCAGGCGCCGCTCCTGACGCGCGCGGCGGCCGGCGCGGCCGGGCGACCGGTGCCCGACTGGCTGCGCGAGGCGCCGCCGGCCGAAGCCGAGCCGCCGCAGCCGCTGGCGCCCTCGCGGCCGAGCCTGCCGGAGCCGCCGCCGCGCTCGCCGCTGGGGTCCGGGGAGGAGGCCGGCGGCCTCGGCCGCTTCCAGCGCGGCCTGCTGATCCACCGCCTGCTGCAGTCGTTGCCCGAGCTGCCGGCCGAGCGGCGCGGGGCGGCCGCCGAGCGCTTCCTGGCCGCGCCGGTCCACGGCCTCGAGCGGCCGGCCCGCGAGGAGATCCTGGCGGCGACCTTGGGCGTGCTGGAGGAGCCGGACTTCGCGGCTCTCTTCGGCCCCGGCAGCCGTGCCGAGGCGCCGGTCATCGGCCTGGCCGCCGACGCCGAGGGGCGGCCGCAGGTGATCAGCGGCCGCATCGACCGGCTCTGCGTCACGCCGGAACAGGTTCTGGTCCTCGACTTCAAGACCCAGCGGCCGGCACCCGCCGATCCCGACGGCGTGCCCGCCGCCTATCTGGCGCAGCTCGCGGCCTACCGCCTGCTTCTGCGCCGGATCTATCCCGGCCGGCCGGTCGGCTGCGCCCTGCTCTGGACCGACGGGCCGCGCCTGATGCGGCTTCCGGACGCGCTGCTCGACCGCCACGCGCCTTGACCTCGGACCGGGCCGCGGACCATATACGCTCGACACGCGCCCGAGCCCGCTGTGTCGGGCTCTCCCCTTCCGGGGAGCCGGCAGCGAGGCGCGACAAGGGTTTTGGAGGAGAGCTTAGAATGACGACCACGAAAATCAGCGACGACAGCTTCCAGGCTGACGTGCTCAAGGCCGACAAGCCGGTAGTCGTCGACTTCTGGGCCGAGTGGTGCGGCCCCTGCAAGATGATCGCCCCGGCCCTCGAGGAGATCGCCGAGGCGCTTGGCGACAAGGTCGTCGTCGCCAAGCTGAACATCGACGAGAACCCTAAGACCCCGGCCACCTACGGCGTGCGCGGCATCCCGACGCTGATGCTGTTCAAGGACGGTCAGGTCGCCGCGACCAAGGTCGGCGCCCTGCCCAAGAACGCCCTGCAGTCCTGGATCGAGTCCAACGTCTGAGGCCTCCCGCGCCGCAACCGACCGCGACGAACCCCCGCCCGCTCGGCGGGGGTTCTGCTTTTGGGGGCTTGCCTAGGGACTGGCAAAGCCACGCGAGGGGATTACGGAAGAGGTGAGGCTCTCGCCCCGCCCGCGCTCCCTCGCGCTCCGATGGTTCGACAGGCTCACCATGAAGCGCGACCGGGCGACGGCGCCCGCCGCTGCCCGACGCCGCCCCGCCCTTCCCCTCGCTTCGTGGTGAGCCCGTCGAACCACGCAAGCGCCGTGGCGGCAACGCCGGCGGATCCAGGCCTGGCCCCGCGGGAAGCTCAGCCGTTCTCGCGCAGGACGTGGCCGGCGAGGTAGAGCGAGCCGCAGATCAGAATGCGCGACGGCGGGCCGCCCGCGGCCAGGATCGCGGCCAGGGCCTCGGCGACCGAGCCGGCGGGGGCGGCGGGAATGCCGCAGGCCCGGGCGTGGGCGGTTGCCTGCCCGGCGCTGAGCGTCGCCGGCTCGCCGGGGATGGCGACGGCCTTCAGGCTCGTGGCGTGGGGTGCCAGGGGGCGCAGGAAATCCTCGGCCGCCTTGCTGTCGAGCATGCCGTAGAGCAGGTGCAGCGGCCGCCCACCCCAGTCGGCGAAGGAGGCGGCGAGCGCCGCGCCGGCGCCGGCGTTGTGGCCGCCGTCGAGCCAGAGTTCCCACCCCTCCGGCAGGGCGGCCGGCAGCGGACCGCGGGTCAGTCGCTGCAGCCGCGCCGGCCACTCGACCGTCACCAGACCGCGCCGCCGCGCCGCTGGACCCGGCGCGAGCTCGCCGAGGGCATCGGCCAGGGCCAGGGCGGTCACGGCGTTGTCGACCTGGTGGTCGCCGCGCAGCCCCGGGCGCGGCCAGTCGCTGTTGCCCTCCGGCCCCTCCAGCGTGAAGCCCTCGGGTCCCGGCCGGCTGCGCCAGGTCCGCTGAACCACGGTTAGTGGCGCCCCGACCGCGGCCGCCCGCTCCTCGATCACCTGGAGCGCCGCCGGCTCCTGTGGGGCGATCACCGCCGGCACGCCGGGCTTCAGGATGCCGGCCTTCTCGAAGGCGATCGCCGCCAGGGTGTCGCCGAGGTACTGCAGGTGGTCGAGCGAGACCGGTGTGATGCAGGTCGCGCGCGGCCGCTCGACGACATTGGTGGCGTCGAGCCGGCCGCCGAGCCCGACCTCGAGCAGCAGCGCGTCGGCCGGCTGGCGACTGAAGGCCAGGTAGGCGGCCGCCGTGGTGATCTCGAAGAAGGTGATGGGCGCGCCGCCGTTGACCGCCTCGCACTCTTCCAGCAGGGCCGTCAGCGCCGCGTCCTCGATCAGGGTGCCGGCGAGCCGGATGCGCTCAGAGAAGCGCGCCAGGTGCGGCGAGGTGTAGACGTGGACGCGCCGCCCCTCGGCCTCGAGCATGGCGCGCAGGAAGGCGATGACCGAGCCCTTGCCGTTGGTGCCGGCGACGTGGACGACCGGCGGCAGGTGGCGCTCCGGGTGGCCGAGGCGCGCGAGCAGCCGCTCGATCCGGCCGAGCGAGAGGTCGATGACCTTGGGATGGAGCGCGAGCAGGCGCGCCAGCACCGCGTCGCTGGACGCCGCCTGCACAGGATCGCCGGGCACAGGATCGCCGGGCACGGGATCACCCGTCGGGGCCACGCTCCGGCTCGTCCTTGGCGACGGACTTGGCGGCGGCGGGCTTGGCGGCGGCGGGCTTGGCGGCGGGCTGGGGCGCCGCGGGCCGCGACTCGGCGGCCGGCGGGGCCGCGGCCGGGCGATCCGGCGCCGGAGCCGGCTTGCGGACCGCCTTCTCGGCGGTGGAGTCGAGCGCGCTCGCCGGGCCCTGGACCTGCGCCGGAACGGGTACCACCGGCTTGGGCCCGGGCGTGGCGGCCGGCTCGTCCTCGAGCGGGCGCAGCGGCACGACCTCGGCCTCTGGGTGGCGCTCGGCGAGCAGGCGCAGGATCCGGCCCAGAGTCTCGCTCAGCTCCGAGCGCTTGACCACCAGGTCGACCATGCCGTGCTCGAGCAGGTACTCGGCGCGCTGGAAGCCCTCGGGCAGGGTCTCGCGGATGGTCTCCTCGATGACCCTTGCCCCGGCGAAGCCGATGACCGCGCCGGGCTCGGCGATGTGGATGTCGCCGAGCATGGCGAAGGAGGCCGTGACGCCGCCGGTCGTCGGGTCGGTCAGCAGGACGATGTAGGGCAGGCCCTTGTCCTTGACCATCTCGACCGCGACCGTCGTGCGCGGCATCTGCATCAGCGACAGGATGCCCTCCTGCATGCGCGCGCCGCCCGAGGCCGGCACCGCGATCAGCGCCGCCTCCTGGGCGACCGCCAGCTTGGCGGCGGCGAGCAGGCCCTCGCCGACGGCGATGCCCATCGAGCCGCCCATGAAGGAGAAGTCGAAGGCCGCGACCACGGCCTTCTCGCCGCCGATCGTGCCGTGGGCGACCAGCAGCGCGTCCTGGCGGCCGGTCGCCGAGCGGCTGCGCCGCAGCCGCTCGCTGTAGCGCTCGCGGTCGCGGAAGCGCAGGGGATCGGCGATCGACTCGGGCAGCTCGATCAGGCTGAAGTCGGCCTCGTCGAACAGCAGCTCGAGGCGCCGCCGGGCGCCGATGCGCATGTGGTGGCCGCAGCTCGGGCAGACGCGCAGGCTCGCCTCGAGCTCGCGGTGGAAGATCATCTGGCCGCAGGCCGGGCACTTTTCCCACAGGTTGTCGGGCAGGTCCGTGCGGCTGACCAGCGCCCGGATCTTCGGCCGGACGTAGTTGGTGATCCAGTTCATCGCTTCAGCGTCTCCCGGCCCTGACGCCCCCGGCCAGCGCGCGCACCAGGTCGTGGACCGCTGCGGCCAGGCCGGGCTGGGCCCTGTCGCCCTCGTCCAGGTGGCGGCGAACCACGTCGACGAGCGCCGAGCCGACGACCGCCGCGTCGGCGGCCCGGGCGATCTCGGCCGCCTGTTCCGGCGTGCGGATGCCGAAGCCGACGGCGATCGGCAGGTCGGTGTGGCGCTTGAGCCGCTGCACCGCCGCCTCGATGTCGGTCGCCGCGGCCGAGCGGGTCCCGGTGATGCCGGCGATCGCGACGTAGTAGACGAAGCCGCCGGTGTGGGTCAGCACGATCGGCAGGCGGGCGTCGTCGGTCGTCGGGGTCGCCAGGCGGATCCAGTCGATGCCGGCCTCGATCGCCGGCAGGCAGAGCTCGCTGTCCTCCTCGGGCGGCAGGTCGACGATGATCAGCCCGTCGACGCCGGCCGCCGTCGCCTCGGTCAGGAAGGCCTCGACGCCCATCGAGTAGATCGGGTTGTAGTAGCCCATCAGCACGATCGGCGTCTCGCCGTCGGCGGCGCGGAAGCGGCGCACCATTTCAAGCGTCCGGCGCAGGGTCATGCCGGTCCTGAGCGCGCGCTGCCCGGCGGCCTGGATCGCGGGACCGTCGGCCATGGGGTCCGAGAAGGGCATGCCGAGCTCGATGACGTCGGCGCCGGCCGCCGGCAGGCCGCTCAGGATCTCGAAGGCGGTCTCGGGATCGGGGTCGCCGGCCGTCACGAAGGTGACGAGGCCGGCGCGGCCCTCTCGCTTCAGGGCGGCGAAGCGGCGGGTCAGGCGCGTCTCGGAGCGCTCGAGCCCGGCGGCGGCCTCGGGCAGCAGGGCGCTCACAGCTCGACCCCCAGGTACTTGGCGACCGAGAAGACGTCCTTGTCGCCGCGGCCGCAGAGGTTGACGACCAGCACGTGGTCGCCGGGCAGCTCGGGGGCCAGCTTGATCACCTGGGCGAGCGCGTGGCTCGGCTCGAGCGCCGGGATGATGCCCTCCAGGCTGGTGCAGAGCTGGAAGGCGTCGAGCGCCTCCTTGTCGGTGATCGCGACGTAGTCGACGCGGCCGCTGTCGTGCAGCCAGGCGTGCTCCGGGCCGATCCCGGGGTAGTCGAGGCCCGCCGAGATCGAGTAGGCGTCGATGATCTGGCCGTCGTCGGTCTGCAGCAGGTAGGTGCGGTTGCCGTGCAGCACGCCGGGCCGGCCGCCGTTGAGCGAGGCGGCGTGCTCGCCGCTGGCGATGCCGTGGCCGGCGGCCTCGACCCCGATCATGCGCACGCCGGGGTCGTCGAGGAAGGGGTGGAACAGGCCCATGGCGTTGGAGCCGCCGCCGATCGCCGCGACCAGGGTGTCGGGCAGCCGGCCCTCCCCCTCGTACTCGGCGAGCTGGCTGCGCACCTCGTTGCCGATGACCGACTGGAAGTCCCGCACCATCGCCGGGTAGGGGTGCGGGCCGGCGGTCGTGCCGATGATATAGAAGGTGCTCTCGACGTTGGCGACCCAGTCGCGCAGGGCGTCGTTCATGGCGTCCTTGAGGGTCCCGGTGCCGCTGGTCACCGGCACCACCTCGGCGCCCAGCAGCTTCATCCGGAAGACGTTGGGCGCCTGCCGCTCGATGTCGGTGGCGCCCATGTAGACGACGCAGGGCAGGTTGAAGCGCGCGCAGACCGTGGCCGTGGCGACGCCGTGCTGGCCGGCGCCGGTCTCGGCGATGATCCGGGTCTTGCCCATGCGCCGGGCCAGCAGGATCTGCCCCAGGGTGTTGTTGATCTTGTGCGCGCCGGTGTGGTTCAGCTCGTCGCGCTTGAAGTAGATCTTGGCGCCGCCCAGGTGCTCGGTCATGCGCTCGGCGAAGTAGAGCGGGCTCGGCCGGCCGATGTAGTGCTTGGCGTACCAGTCGAACTCCTCCTGGAAGGAGGGATCCCGACGCGCCGCGCCGTAGGCCTTCTCGACCTCCAGGATCAGCGGCATCAGGGTCTCGGCGACGAAGCGGCCGCCGTAGATGCCGAAATGGCCGGTCTCGTCGGGACCGGACCGGTAGGTGTTCAGGGACTGGGTCATCGCTTCGGGATCTTTCTCGGTAAGCGGCGGCACTCTGCAACAAAGCGTCCGGTCAAGCAACGCGGGCGCGGGCGCTGCGATCCGCGGCCGGCCGCCGGCCGCCGCCGCTCACAGGGAGCGCGCGCGCTCCAGGAAGGCCGCGATCAGCGCCGGATCCTTGGCACCGGGCGCGGATTCGACCCCGGAGGAGACGTCGACGGCGGCGGCGCCGGTGGTGGCGACGGCCTCGGCCAAGGTCTCCGCCTTCAGGCCGCCCGACAGCATCCAGGGCCGCGGCCAGCGGCGCCCGGCGAGCAGCCGCCAGTCGAAGGAGAGGGCGTTGCCGCCGGGTAGCGCGCCGGCCATCGACTTCGGCGCCTTGGCGTCGAACAGCAGCCGGTCGACGACCGGCGCATAGGCCTCGACCGCCTCCAGATCCTCGGCCTGGGCGACCTTGATCGCCTTCATCACCGGCCGGCCGAAGCGGGCGCGTATCTCGGCGACGCGCCGGGGCGCCTCGGAGCCGTGCAGCTGCAGGAGCTCGAGCGGCACCCGGGCGAGCACGCGCTCGAGCAGGGCGTCGTCCGGATCGACGAAGAGGCCGGCCCGGCCGAGGCCGGCAGGCGTCGCCGCGGCCAGCGCCTCGGCCTGCTCCGGCGTCACCGCGCGCGGGCTCGGCGGGAAGAACACCAGGCCGATCCAGCTTGCGCCGCCGCGTGCCGCGGCCTCGATGGCGGCGCGGTCCGAGACGCCGCAGATCTTGCTTTCCAGGGCCATGGCGCTTCACCTAGCGACGGCGGCGCCGCTTGTCCAGCCGCCGCCCTCAGGCTCCCGGCGGCAGCGCCGGGCCGAGGCGCCGGCCGAGCGCCGAGGCGGCGACCACGGCGGCGAAGACGCCGAGCGCGAGGTTGATCGCCTGGGCCGCGGCCAGGCCGGGGATCGGCGAGCCCAGGAGGCCCGACAGCGGCAGCACGACGGCCATGTTGAACAGGCCGCCGGCCAGCACCAGGCCGACCAGGGTCACCACCAGGGCGACCAGGGTGCCGCCGTTGCCGGCGCTGAGCGCCCAGGCCCGCTTCGGGCCGAAGCCGGGGCCGAGGGCAGCGGCCGGCAGCATCAGCCAGAACCGGGCGAAGGGGTAGAGGCAGGCGAGACCGGCGACGACCAGCGCCTGCAGCGCCGCCGCCACCATGCCGGTGACCTCTCCCGAGGCCCGGCCGGCCGCGCCGACGCCCAGGACCGCGCTGACGAAGAAGGCGACCAGGATGAAGCCGAACCAGAACAGCAGCATGTACCCGAAGTAGCGCCAGTCGGCGCGCCGCCAGAGCGGCAGGTAGCTCTCCACGCGGCCCCAGACCACGAGCCGCGTCACCGAGACGGCGAGCCAGACCCCGAGGTAGACCGTGATCAGGAAGGCGACCGGCCCGAGCCCGCCGAAGACCGCGCCCATGCCCTCGCTCGGCGCCGTGAAGAGGTTGACGGTCTGCACCGCGAAGGCGATCAGCAGCGGCGCCAGCAGCAGCCGGCCGATCTCCAGCCGCTGGCGGCGCAGCAGCGCCAGGGCGTCGCGCATGACCTCGGCGTAGGTCAGCTTGATCGGGCCGCCGCCTGTCGTGCGGCTCCAGTCGAGTTCGCCGCTGCCGGCCATGCCTGCCCCTCCGCCGTTTCCGTTTCCGGCCCGCTCGCTGGACCTGACCGCTCGTCCTAGATCTGGCGACCGCAGGGGTCGCCTTCCAGTACCCGGAGCCCGTCGCCGCTCAGGCAAGCTCCTCGGCGATCCGCCGCGCCGCCGCCGCGGGGTCGTCGGCGGACGTGATCGGTCGCCCGACGACCAGCACGTCGGCCCCGGCCTCGACGGCATCGCGCGGCGTGGTCACGCGCTTCTGGTCGCCGCTGTCCGACCAGGACGGCCGGATGCCCGGCACGACCAGGCGGAAGCCCGGCCCGCAGGCCTCGCGCAGCGGCGCGATCTCGCGCGGCGAGCAGACCACGCCGTCGAGCCCGCAGTCCTGGGCCAAGCGCGCCAGGCGCAGCACCTGCCGCCCGGCCGGCGCGTCCTGGCCGACGGCGACGAGGTCGGCATCGTCGAGGCTGGTAAGGACCGTGACCGCGACCAGCCAGGGCCGCTCGCACTCCAGGTCCTCGGCGGCCTCGCGCACCGCCTCGACCGCGGCCTTGAGCATCGCCGGCCCGCCCGAGGCATGGACGTTGACGATGCGCGGCCGCAGGTGCAGGGCCGAGCGCAGGGCCCCGGCCACGGTGGTCGGGATGTCGTGGAACTTGAGGTCCAGGAACAGCGGCTCGCCGCCGATCGCGGCGCGGACCCCGTCGGGCCCCTGGGCGGTGAAGAGCTCCTTGCCGATCTTGAAGCCGCCGACAGTGCCGCGCAGGGCCGAGACCAACTGGCCGGCGCGCTCCAGATCCTGGGTGTCGAGGGCGACGAAGAGACGTTCCGTCGGCGACGGCGGGGCACTGGACGAGGTCGTGGCCGAGGCCGAGGCGCGGGCGAGACTCATGGCGGGGCTCCCCTCGGGTGTTGCGAGAAGAGGCACTACACGAGCTTGGCGCGTCGGGCAAATCCGGAAAGGGCCGGCAGATGGGCAAAGGGCGCGCCCCCTGCGACGGCCGGTCTCTGGCGTCGCCGGGCCGCTTGCCCTAAACCTGCCGCTTCGCAGCCCTGCCGGACGCCCCTCATGCCCAGCCTCAAGACCTATCTCTTCGCCCTGCTGGTCGCGGTCGTCGCCCTCGGCTACGCCGCCTGGCGCTTCTACGACGTCAACGACCCGGGCACCGGGCAGAGTGCGAGCGGGCAGGGTGCGAGCGGGCAGGCGGCGATCGGCGGGCCCTTCACCCTGGTCGACCAGCACGGCCAGACCCGCACCCGCGACGACTTCGCCGGGCAGTACCGCCTGATCTACTTCGGCTACACCTACTGCCCCGATGTCTGCCCCGTCGCGCTGTGGAACATGACCCAGGCGCTGGACGAGCTCGAGCAGAGCGACCCCGAGGTCGCCGCCCAGGTCACGCCGATCTTCTTCACCATCGACCCGGAGCGCGACACCGTCGAGCACCTGGCGGGCTATGCCGAGAGCTTCCATCCGCGGCTGGTCGCGCTGACCGGCACGCCGGAGCAGGTCGCCGAGACCGCCAAGGCCTACCGGGTGTTCTACCGGAAGGTCGAGGACGAGGGCGCCAGCGACTACCTGATGGACCACAGCTCCTTCATCTTCCTGATGGGGCCGGACGGCCGCTACCTGACCCACGGCACCCACCAGGACGCGCCGGACGCCCTCGCCGCTATGATCAGTCAGGCGGTGGCCGGCGGCTGACCAGGTAGAGGCCGCCGAGCACCAGGAGCCCGGCCAGGATCAGCCAGGGAGTCGGGCGCTCGCCGAAGATCGCCATGCCCCAGAGCACGCCGGTCACGGTGACGACGTAGCCGACCTGGCTGAAATAGACCGGCCCCGCGCGGCGCAGCACCTCGAAGACGATCACGTAGGCGACCGAGGAGACGGCGATTTGCAGCAGCATGGCGATCTCCGCCGTGCCGAGGCCGCGCGGCACATACACCGAGTCGGTCGCGACCATGGCGACGCCCGAGGTCAGGGCGGCGCCGCACAGCATCAGCCGCGCCAGGCGCTGGGAGCCGACCGTCACCGGCAGGTAGCGGGCCGCGAACAGCCCCTGGGCCGCGTAGAAGAGCGGCGTCAGCACGGCGAGCAGGATCCACCCGCTCTGGTCGACGCCCGGCACGGTCGCGCCCGGCGCCAGCAGGATCGCCGCGCCGGCGAAGCCGCAGAGCAGCCCGGCGACGCGCCGCCGCGAGCGCCGCTCCATGCCGAGCGACAGCGCGCCGACGTAGGTGGCGAGCGGCGCGAGCGTGATGATCACCGCCATGGTGCCCGCCTCCAGGTGCTGGATGACCACGGTGAAGTTGATGTTCGGCAGGGTCAGCCCCAGCGTGCCCGAGACCAGACCGTAGAGCAGCAGCCGCGGCCGCGGCCGCGCGATCTCGCCGCGCAGCAGAGCCAGGAGCAGGAGCGCGAGCCCGGCGCCGGACGACTGGAAGAAGGCGTAGGCGGCCGGCGGGATGCCGTGGGTGACGGCGATCTTGCCGATCGAGAAGGTCGCGCCCCAGAGCGTGCCGACGGCGATCACCAGGACCAGCGGCAGCCAGCCCGGCGCCTCCGCGCTCCACCTGTTCCCGGTTTCGCCCGTCATGCTCCCTCTATAGCCAGGGCGCTCGCGCCGGTGCGAGCGCAGCCTGCGCGCCGGGTGCGTGCCGGGGCCGCCGGCCTTGCCGCGGGGCGGGCGGCGCTGCTAGAGCAGCCGGGCGCCTCCTCCCGCGGCCGGGCCCATGACCGTCAACCTCCTGATCCTGCTGCTCCTGTCGCTGTGCTGGTCGGCCGGCTACCTGTTCATCGCCGAGGCGAACCGGGGCCTGGAGCCGATCACCGGCACCGCGCTGATGTGCAGCCTGGCGGCCCTCTTGCTACTCGGGGCCATAGCCGCGCTGCGCCGCCCGCTGCTCCGGACCCTCAGGCGGCGGCCCGTCGTGCTGCCGCTCATGGGGCTCTCGGCGATCGCGCTGCCGCAGCTCGCCTCCGTCGCCGGCGAGACCCACATGGGCCCGGACGTCGCCGCGCTGACCGGCACCGCCGTCCCGGTCTTCACCTTCCTGCTGACGGCCTTCGTACTGCGCTCCCGGCCCTACACGCCCCGGCGCGGGCTGGGCGTGCTGACCGCCATCGCGGGCCTCGCGATCTTCCTGCTGTGGGACGGCACCGAGCAGGCCCTCGGCAGCTTCGAGGGGGTCCTGATCATGGCCTCCGGCGGCCTGGTCTTCGCGATCAACGGCGTCGTCGCCGAGCGCATCACCCGGGAACTCGATCCGCTCACCGTGGGCGCCTGGGCGGTGACCTTCGGCGCGCTCTGGATGGTCGCGCTGGCCCTGCTCGTCGAGGGCGTGCCGGCCGGCCGGCCGCCGGATCAGGCGCTGCTCGCCGCGGCCGGCGACGGACTGGTCTCGATCGGCCTCGCCTACCTGCTCTACTACCTGCTGCTTGCCCGGGCCGGCGCCGACTTCGCCGTTCTCTACGCCTACATCGTGCCGATCCTAGGCGTCGGCCTGACGGTGCTGGCCAGCGGCGAGGCGCCCACGGTCGGGCACGCGCTGGGGCTCGCCGTCGTCATGGCCGGGGTCTGGCTGCTGGTCGGCGGCCGGAAGCAGCCTGCGACGGCTCCAGCGCCGGCGCCGTCGTAGAGTCGCGAGACCCGGCCGCGTATCCGCGCAGCTCGAGCTCAGGCGCCTCGCCCGCGGCCCGGCGCAGCGCCGCCACGACCAGCTCGGCGGCCGGGCTCGGCTCGCGGTGGCGCAGCCGGACCGCGGCGATGGCGCGGGTCAGCACCAGCGAGGGCGCGCAGGGAATCGCCACGACCCCGGGATACTCCGCAACGACCAGGCGCGCCGGCAGGTAGGACAGCAGGTGTGCCTCGCCGAGCAGCGCCTTCAGGAACAGCATCGAGGAGGTTTCGACGCGCGGCACCGGCGGCGCCAGCCCGGCGGTGACGAAGCGCGATTCGAGCCACTGCCGGACCGCGCCGCGGAAGGTCGGCAAGGCCCAGGGGTAGTCCAGGGTCTCGGCCAGCGGGACGGCGTCGCGCCCGGCCAGGGGATGGCGCTCCGAGGCCGCGACGACGAAGGGGTCGCCGCCCAGGCGCTCGACCGCCAGGTCGGCGTCGGCGTGGACCGGCGCGGTGCAGACCGCGAACTCGATGCGGCGCTCGCGGACCTGGTCGATCAGGCTCTCTGAGACGCCCTCGACCACGGTCAGGCGCAGGCCCGGGTTGGTCGCGTCGAGCAGCCGGACCGCCGCCGGCATCAGGCTGACCGCGACGCCCGGGCTGACGCCGAAGCCGACGAAGCCGCCGACCGCGTCGCGGATGCGCACCAGCTCCTGGCGCGCCATCTCCAGCTCGGTGTCGATGAGCCGCGCACGCTGGGCGAAGGCGTGGCCGTAGACCGTCGCCAGCAGCCCGGTCGGGCGGCGCTCGAAGAGGGCGACGCCGAGCACGTCCTCGAGCCGGCGCAGCCGTCGGCTCATGGTCGGCTGCGAGACCCCGAGCCGGCCCGCCGCCTTCTGGATGCTGCCGCTCTCGTAGGCGGCCAGGAAGGAGCGCAGATCCTCGGGGGTCATGGCCCTCGCGCGGGGTTGGGGCGGGCTCAGCCCTCGACGGCGAGGCGCCTCAGTGCCGCCGACGAGACCTCCAGACCGAGGCCGGGCTTGTCGGTCAGTGTCAGCCTTCCCCCGACCGGCTGCAACGGCTCTTCGAAGAGCGCATCCCACCAGGACATGTACTCGATCCAGGCGCCGGTGCGCTGGGCCGCCACGAGGTGCGCCTGGATCTCCGGCGCGATGTGCACCGAGATCGGCAGGTCCGCGATCTCCAGGACCGCGGCGGCGCGCAGCCAGGGCGTGATGCCGCCGATGTGGTGGACGTCGAGGATCGCGTGGTCGACCGAGCGGGCGAGCGCGTGGACGTCGGCCAGGCGCGACAGCCGCTCGCCGCCGGCGACCGTCACCAGGCCCTGGTCGCGGACCCGGCGCAGGCCGTCCCAGTGGCCGTCGCGCACCGGCTCTTCGAACCAGAAGATCCCGGCCTCGCTGTCGGCCAGGCGGCGCGCCAGGCGGATCGCCTCGTCGGGGCGCAGGGCCCAGAGCACGTCGGTCATGATCTTGACCGAGGGGCCGACGGCGCGGCGCAGCGCCACCGCGCGCTCGACGTCCTCCTCGGCCGGCCGGCCGCCCAGGCGCAGCTTCATGGCATCGAAGCCGCGCTCGACCAGCGCCGCGCCCTGGCGCTCCAGCTCGTCAATCCCGAGGTGGCGCCACAGGCTCTCGCTGGCGTAGGCCGGCACGCTCCGACGGTAGCCGCCGAGCAGCCGCCACAGCGGCTCGCCGGCCTGCTTGCCGGCGATGTCCCAGAGCGCGGTGTCGAGGGCGGCCAGGGCCAGGGTCGCGGCGCCCTCGTGCAGCAGGTCGACGGTCCAGTTCCACATCTGCTCGTAGAGCAGGGTTCGACAGAGCGCGTCGGCGCCCTTCAGGCGCTCGGCGAGATCGGCGACGATGCGACCGACCGCCGCCATCTGGCGCGCGCTCTCGCCGGTCACGTAGCCGAAACCGGTCGGCCCGCCTTCGGTATGCACCAGCACGACCAGGCTGACGAAGCGGGTGCGCGCGCCGAGGAAGGGGTGGACGATCGGCGGCGTCAGGGGCGTGGCGACGAGGTGGGTCTCGATGCCGGCGATCGCGAGGCTCACGCCGCGGCACCCCCAACGGCCGCAGGCGCCGGCGCCTGGCTCGCCAGGGTCGTGCGGTGCATCAGGCGGCGCTGCGGCAGCTCGAAGTCGTCGGTCGCCTTGTGCAGGCAGGAGACGTTGTCCCACATCACCAGGTCGCCGACCTGCCAGCGGTGGCGGTAGACGAACTCGGGCCGCACCACGTGCGCCTCCAGGAAGGCGACCAGGGCGTCGGACTCGGCCGGCGCCAGCCCGATCACGCTGCTGATCACGCCCTCGCAGAGATAGAGGCACCTGCGTCCCGTGCGCGGGTGGATCGAGACCAGCGGGTGCTCGATGTCGCCGGACTTGAGCTCGCTCAGCGCCGCCTGGGAGGCCTTGCCGGTGGCCTTGTCGATCTGCCTGTTGGTGCGGGCGCGGAAGGCGAGGTAGCGCTCGGTGCTGAAGACCGCCCGCAGGCCCTCGAGGCGCCGCTTCATCGCCTCGTCGAGGGCGTCGTAGGCGGCCGCGGTGCTGGCGAACCAGGTGTCGCCGAGCGGCTCGCCGTCGCGCTCCGGGACCTCGAGCGCGTGCAGGATCGAGCCGCGCGGCGGGTTTCGGGTCAGCCACATGTCGGTGTGCCAGTAGCGGCCGGCGTCGGCCATGCCGATCGGCTCGCCGTTCTCGACGACGTTGGAGACGACGAAGATCTCCGGGTACTGCTTGTGATTGTAGCGATCCAGGACGTAGCGCTGGAGCGGCCCGAAGCGCCGGCTGAAGGCGAGCTGCTGGGGCGGCGTCAGCGGCCGGCCGCGAAACACCACGACGCCGTAGCGGTCGTAGGCGGCCTCGATGGCGGCGAAGCTCTTCGCGTCGATCTCGCCGGCCAGGTCCACGCCGCGGATCTCGTGGCCCAGCGGCGCGTCGACCTCGACGATCTCGATGGCCATGGACGGTGCCTCCTCTTAGCCGTGCTCTTGCAAGGGTGGCGCCGGGCGGCGAGGCGAGGAAGGGCGGCTTTCTGCCGGGGGGTATACGGTTTGCGTAGGGCCGCCGGCTCAGACGTCGGCGATGCGCCGGCCGCTCTCGGGGTCGAAGAGGTGGAGCTCGCCCTCGGCCATGCGCAGCGGCAGGCGGTCGCCCTCGCGCACCGCGGCCAGGCCCTGGAGCCGCACGGTGATCAGGCCGGGCGCCTCGCCGCCCAGGGTGGCGCCTTCGGCGCCGACCGGCCGGCCGTGCGCCAGGGTGTCGGCGCCCAGCGTCTCGACCATCTCGACGCCGAGCCGGATCTCGGCCTCCGACTCGGCCGCCGCGACCAGATGCTCGGGGCGCACGCCGAGGGTGACCGGGCGCCCGGCGAGCCCCGAGAGGTCGGCGCCCTTGTCGGTGATGCTGGTGCCGCCGGCCAGCGCCAGGCCGCGACCCTCGGCGCCGACCTCGCCATTCAGGAAGTTCATGGCCGGCGAGCCGATGAAGCCGGCGACGAAGGTCGTGGCCGGGTGGCTGTAGACCGCCATCGGCGTGTCGATCTGCTCGGCCACGCCCTGGTTCATCACGACCAGGCGGTCGGCCAGGGTCATCGCCTCGATCTGGTCGTGGGTGACGTAGAGCGAGGTCGTCCCCAGCTTGCGCTGCAGCTGCTTGATCTCCAGGCGCATCTGGACGCGCAGCTTGGCGTCGAGGTTGGACAGCGGCTCGTCGAACAGGAAGACCGCCGGCTTGCGCACGATCGCGCGGCCCATGGCGACGCGCTGGCGCTGGCCGCCGGAGAGCTGGCGCGGCTTGCGCTCGAGCAGGCCCTCGAGCTCGAGCAGGCGCGCCGCCTCCTCGACCCGGGCGCGGATCTCCTGCTTGGGCGTGCGCGCGATCTTCAGGCCGTAGGCCATGTTGTCGAACACGCTCATGTGCGGATAGAGCGCGTAGTTCTGGAACACCATGGCGATGTCCCGCTCCTTCGGCTCGAGCCGGTTGACGACCCGGCCGCCGATCGAGATCTCGCCCGCGGTGATGGTCTCCAGGCCGGCGACCATGCGCAGCAGCGTGGACTTGCCGCAGCCCGAGGGGCCGACGATGACGATGAACTCGCCGTCGGCGATGGCGACGTCGATGCCGTGGATGACCTCGGTCTCGCCGTAGCTCTTGCGCACGGCGCTCATCGTGATGTCGGCCATCGCTCGCTTCCTATTTCTCGGTCTCGACCAGGCCCTTGACGAACAGGCCCTGCATGACGACGACGACGGCCACCGGCGGCAGCATGGCCAGCACCGCCGTCGCCATCACCAGGTGCCAGTGCGGCTGGGCGTCGGCGACGGTGACCATGCGCTGGATGCCCATGACGATCGTGTAGAAGGACTCGTCGGTGGTGACGAGCAGCGGCCAGAGGTACTGCACCCAGCCGTAGATGAAGAGGATCACGAAGAGCGCCGCGATGTTGGTCCGGCTGAGCGGCAGCAGGATGTCGAGGAAGAAGCGCAAGGGGCCGGCGCCGTCGACCCGCGCCGCCTCGGTCAGCTCGTCCGGCACGGTCAGGAAGAACTGCCGGAACAGGAAGGTCGCGGTCGCGCTGGCGATCAGCGGGATCGACAGGCCGGCGTAGGAATTCAGCATGCCGAGGTCGGCGACGACCTCGTAGGTCGGCAGGATGCGCACCTCGACCGGCAGCATCAGGGTCACGAAGACGATCCAGAAGCAGAGCATCCGGAAGGGGAAGCGGAAGTAGACTATGGCATAGGCCGAGATGATCGAGATGGCGATCTTGCCGACCGCGATCGAGAGCGCCATGACCAGCGAGTTCCACATCATCAGGCCGACCGGCGCGCCGCCCGTGGCCTTGAGGCCGCTGCCCAGCACGGTCGCGTAGTTCTCGAACAGCCGATCGCCGGGCCACAGCGGCATGACGCCGCCGAGCAGGTTCTGGCCGGGCTGGGTCGAGGCGACGAAGGCGACCCACAGCGGGAAGGCGACGAGCAGCACGCCGCCGAGCAGCACGAAGTGAGTCAGCCAGGCCATCCAGGGGCGGTTCTCGACCATCTCGCGCTCCCCTCAGTACTGGACGCGCCGCTCGATGAAGCGGAACTGGATCATGGTCAGGGCGATGACGATCGCCATCAGGATCACCGACTGCGCCGCCGAGCTGCCGAGGTTGAGGCCGACGAAGCCGTCGTTGAAGACCTTGTAGACCAGGATTGTCGTCGCCTGTCCCGGACCGCCGCTGGTGGTCGCGTGGATCACGCCGAAGGTCTCGAAGAAGGAGTAGACCAGGTTGACGACGAGCAGGAAGAAGGTGGTCGGCGAGAGCAGCGGGAAGACGATGGTCCAGAAGCGCCGCAGCGGGCCGGCGCCGTCGATCGCCGCCGCCTCGATCAGCGACTTCGGGATCGCCTGCAGCCCGGCCAGGAAGAACAGGAAGTTGTAGGAGACCTGCTTCCAGGTCGAAGCCACGATCACCAGGATCAGGGCGTCGTCGCCGTCGACCGCGTGGTTCCAGTCGTAGCCGAGGCTGCGCAGGGCGTAGGCCAGGATGCCGATCGTCGGATTGAAGAGGAACCACCAGAGCACGCCAGCGATCGCCGGGGCCACGGCGTAGGGCCAGATCAGCAGGGTCTTGTAGGCCGACGCGCCCTTGATCACCCGGTCGGCCATGACCGCGAAGAGCAGGCCGAGCGCCATGCCGGACAGCGCCACCGAGAGCGAGAAGACAACCGTCGTCTTGAAGGCGGCCAGGTAGGAGGCGTCGGCGAACAGGCGCTCGAAGTTCCGCAGGCCGACGAACTGGGTGCGCAGGCCGAAGGCGTCCTGGCGCAGCAGCGACTGGTAGAGCGCCTGGCTCGCCGGCCAGATGAAGAAGACCAGCGTCACCGCCAGCTGCGGCAGCAGCAGCAGGTAGGGCAGCACCGGGTGCCGGAAGATGACGCGCTTGTGCATCGAGAGGTCCGAGGCGTTCCGGAAGGGCGTCCGGGAAAGGGCGCCGGCGCGGCGGCCGCCCGCTCCCGAGGGAGCGGGCGGCCCGCCTGCCGAGCGTCTCCGGATCAGGCGATCAGGAGTTGTCGTCCTCGAACTGGCGCAGCAGCTCGTTGCCGCGCCGGACGGCATCGTCGAGGCCCTGCTGGGCGGTCTTGCCGCCCGACCAGACGGTCTCCAGCTCCTCGTTGATGATGTCGCGGATCTGCACGAAGTTGCCGAAGCGCAGGCCCTTGGAGTTGTCGGTCGGGTCGTTCAGCGTCATCTGCTTGATCGAGGTGTCGGTGCCGGGATTCTCCTCGTAGAAGCCCTGCTCCTGGCTCAGCTCGTAGGCCGCCTCGGTGACCGGCAGGTAGCCGGTGAACTGATGCCAGTCGGCCTGCACCTCGGGCGAGGACAGGTAGGAGAAGAACTGGGCGACGCCCTTGTAGTCCTCCTCCTCATGGCCGGCGAGCACCCACAGGGTGGCACCGCCGATGATCGAGTTCTGCGGCGCGCCCTCGACGCCCTCCCAATAGGGCAGCATGGAGACGCCGAAGGGAAAGTCGACGTTGCCCGTGACGCCGGCGTAGGCCGCCGAGGAGTTCATGTACATGGCACATTCGCCGGAATAGAACAGCGGCGCCGAGTCCGACTGGCGACCGCCGTACTTGAAGATGCCGTCCGCCTGCCAGTCGGCGAGCTGCTGGATGTGCTTGACGTGCAGGTCGCTGTTGATGGTGAGCTCGGTGTCGAGGCCGCCGAAGCCGTTCGCCTGGGTGCCGATCGGCACGTTGTGCAGGGCGCTGAAGTTCTCGATCTGGACCCAGGACTGCCAGCCCGTGGTGAAGCCGCAGGTCGCGGCGCCGCTGTCGACGATCTTCTTCGCCGCCTCGCCCATCTCCTGCCAGGTCGAGGGCGCCGTGTCCGGATCCAGGCCGGCCTCCTCGAAGACCTTCTTGTTGTAGTAGAGCACCGGCGTCGAGGAGTTGAAGGGCATCGAGAGCATGTTGCCCTGGGTGTCGGTATAGTAGCCGACGACGGACGGCAGGTAGGCCTCGGGGTCCCACTCGAGGCCGCTGTCGTTCATCAGCTGGTAGACCGGGTAGATCGCGCCCTCGGCGGCCATCATGGTCGCGGTGCCGACCTCGAAGACCTGCACGATCTCGGGCTGCTGGCCGGCCCGGAAGGCGGCGATCGCCCCGGTCATGGTCTCGGTGTAGTTGCCCTTGTAGACGGCGTCGATCTCGTATTCGCTCTGGCTGGCGTTGAAGTTGGTCGCGATCTCCTCGACCTTCTCGCCGAGCTCGCCGCCCATGGCGTGCCACCACTCGATCTTGGTCTGGGCCTGCGCCGAGGCGGCAAGGCCGGTCATCGTGACGCCGGTCATCGTGACGGCCGCGGCGGCCGCCAGGAGCTGCTGTCGGAGCGACATCTCTTGGTCTCCCTGTCGTTTCCTCGCGGGACGGTCGGGCGGGTCCGCCCGGTCGCCGAACGCGACTGGTGGCCGCCTCTCTAGGCTCCGTCCGCAACGGTCATCTTGCACTTATGTGATGCATTTGTGACACCCTCTTTTCGCGCCGCGCCGCCCTGGTGACGAGCCCTCGCGCTTGCGCAGGGGAACGGGCCGCGCTTGCGCAAGGAACGGATAGTCGCGAGGCTCTCGGACCGGCAGGATCCGCCCATGCACGAGACCAGCAGCGGAGACCCACGATGGACGCAGGCCTGTTGACACCGCAGACGATCGAGTGCGACGGCCGGGAGCCGCAGCGGCGCATGGCGCGCCCCGAGCCGGCACCGGCGGCGGCGCCCCGGGCCGCCTCGGCGCGCCAGGTCGCCGCCGTCGAGGAGGCCTGTCGCCTGCTCGACCGCCCCGACGCCGAGCGCCTGACCCTGGCCGAGCTCGCCGAGCAGGTGGCGCTCAGCCCCTGGCACCTGCAGCGCCTCTTCAAGAAGCTGCTCGGGGTCAGCCCGCGCGAGTACGCCGAGGCGCGGCGCAGCGCCCGCTTCCGCGCCGAGCTGCGCGAGCACGGGCGGGTCGCCGAGGCGACCTACGGCGCCGGCTACGGCTCCTCCTCGCGGGTCTACGAGGATTGCGCCCGGCGCCTCGGCATGACCCCGGCGACCTACGCCAAGGGCGGGGCCGGCGCGCGCATCGTCTATGCCGTGACGCCCTCGCCGCTTGGCCTGCTGCTGGTCGCCGCGACCGCCAAGGGCCTCTGCTTCCTGGCGCTCGGCGAGAGCCCGGAGCAGCTGGTCGAGGCGCTGTCGGCGGAGTTCCACGCGGCCGCCTCGATCGAGCGCGACGAGGCGGCGATCCGCCCGTCGGTCGAGGCCGTGCTGGCCTTCATCGCCGGCGAGACGCCGCACCTCGACCTGCCGCTCGACGTGCGCGCCACCGCCTTCCAGCGCAAGGTCTGGAACGAGCTGGTCGCGATCCCCTACGGCGAGACCATGACCTACGCCGAGCTGGCCGAGCGCCTGGGCCTGCCCAAGGGCCAGCGCGCCATCGCCCGGGCCTGCGCCACCAACCCGGTGAGCCTGGTCATCCCCTGCCACCGGGTGCTGCGCCAGGACGGCGAGCTCGGCGGCTTCCGATGGGGCCTCGACCGCAAGGCCGGCATGCTGACGACCGAGGCCAAGGGCACCAAGGCGTAGGACGGGTCCGCGTGTCGTGACGGAAGGGCGTCTCCCGTCGCCGGGGAGGCGCCCTTCGCATTCAACCGCGGTCGCCGCTCCTTGGCGCTCCGTCCTCCCCGCCCTCCCTTCGTCATCCCCGTGAAAACGGGGATCCAGAAAAGCGCCGCATGCAGGGACTACCGTGGGCTCGCAATGGTGGCGCGGTTCTCTCGGCCCCCGCTTTCGGGGGGGGGCGACGACGAGCGGCCGACTACGACCTATCCTCCGCTCGCGGCCCGGCAGATCGTCTCGGCGTCGGCGAAGCCGGCCAACCCAAGCTCGACCGAGAGGTGGCCGGTCAGCGGCCGGCGCAGCGCAGGCGACGACAGCGGCATGACCGACAGGCGATCCGCATCGTGCAGGCGCCTGACCCGACTGCGTGTCAGGCCCAATCCCTCCGCCAGAAGCCGCTCCAGGCGGACACGGGTCGGCCGCTCCGCGACCAGCAGGATATCGAGAGCCGCCGGGCGGGTGGCGGAGCCCGCAAGGCGTCTCTTCCTTATCTCGACCGCGTCGAAAGACTCGACGTGGTCGCATCGGCGCTTCAGGTCGACGAGATCGAAGGCGAAGCGGCGCGCCAGCCCCGGATCGTTCAGGGTTAGCGCCTCGCGCAGCCCAGGCTCCAGGCTGGCGAGCGGCCGGCGCTCGAAAAGCGGGCGGTTCCAGGTCCGCTCGCAGTCTGCACAGCGGTAGAACAGCCAGGCGTCCAGCCGCCGGCCGTTCGCGTTGATCCGGAACTTGCCGCTGCTGACATGGGACCTCGGTTTCCCGCAGCGGCTGCAGGAAAGCCAGGGCCGCGGCGCGAGGGTCGGAAAAACCGTCCAAAGGACGGAGAGCCTGTCGGCCATGCCGGTCGGTGCCTCCCGTTGGGAGGTCCGCTGAGGCGGCAGGATCGAGGCGCGTCAGGAGCGGCGCGCGGAGACTTGGCCGGAGGGAGGGCGTCGCTTGTGGAGAGGAGGTGCCGTCGAGAGCGGTACTGCCGAGCCAAGCCGGTCCCGAGCCACCGCCGCGACGGACGCAATGCGAAGGGCACGGCGGCGCGCTCGCGCTGCCGTGGCGTCGCGGGGAAACGTTCGAGACCGGCTAGTGCTGAGGCAAGATTCGGAAGCCTGGGCTAATCGCGGTGTCCCGTTCTACCACAGGAACGGCGGGCGAGGGAGATGCCGGTTCTCGTCGCCCACGCGGGAGCGCGGGCCCAGAGAACGGCGCCGCCCCTGCGGTTTGTCGGTGGTCCGCTCATGCGGCACCTCTCTCTGGATCCCCGTTTTCACGGGGATGACGACGAGAGGGCGGGGGCGACGGCGGGAGGTTGGCGGCGCGGACGAGGGTGTGGCGACGAAGGAACGCGCCGCCCCCTACTCCGCGGCGTCCTGGTAGGCCTCCGGCGCGGGGCAGGTGCAGACCAGGTTGCGGTCGCCGTAGACGTTGTCGACGCGGCCGACCGGCGGCCAGTACTTGGCCTCCCGGTGGGCGCCCGCCGGATAGGCCGCCGCCTCGCGGCTGTAGGGATGGCTCCAGTCCTCGGCGAGCACGGACTCGGCGGTGTGGGGGGCGTTGACCAGCGGGTTGTCGTCCTTCGGCCAGACCCCGGCGGCGACCTGGTCGGCCTCTTCGCGGATCGAGACCATGGCTGCGACGAAGCGGTCGAGCTCGGCCTTGGCCTCCGACTCGGTCGGCTCGACCATCAGGGTGCCGGCCACCGGCCAGGACATGGTCGGGGCATGGAAGCCGTGGTCCATCAGCCGCTTGGCGATGTCGTCGACCGAGATCCCCGCCGCCTCCTTGAGGCCGCGGGTGTCGAGGATGCACTCGTGGGCGACGAGGCCGCCGCGGCCCTTGTAGAGCACCGGGTAGTGGCTCTCGAGCCGCCTGGCCAGGTAGTTGGCGCTGAGGATCGCGACCTCCGTCGCCTGCTTCAGGCCTTCGGCGCCCATCATGGCGATGTAGGCCCAGGAGATCGGCAGGATGCCGGCCGAGCCGTAGGGCGCCGCCGAGACCGGGCCGAGGCTGCGGCTGGTGCCCAGCGCCTCGTCGAGCGGGTGCCCGGGCAGGAAGGGCGCCAGGTGCGCGGCGACGCCGATCGGCCCGACGCCCGGACCGCCGCCGCCGTGGGGGATGCAGAAGGTCTTGTGCAGGTTCATGTGGGCGACGTCCGGCCCGAACTCCCCGGGCAGGCAGAGCCCGAGCAGCGCGTTCAGGTTGGCGCCGTCCATGTAGACCTGGCCGCCGGCCTCGTGGACGAGGCCGCAGATCTCGCGGATGCCCTCCTCGAAGACGCCGTGGGTCGAGGGGTAGGTGACCATCAGCGCGGCGAGGCGCTCGCGGTGCTCGGCGACCTTGGCCTCGAGGTCCTGGAGGTCGATGTTGCCCTGCTCGTCGCAGCCGACGACGACCACGCGCAGGCCGGCCATGACGGCGCTCGCCGGGTTGGTGCCGTGCGCCGAGGAGGGGATCAGGCAGACGTCGCGCCCGGCCTCGCCGCGGCTGCGGTGCCAGGCGCGGATCGTCAGCAGCCCGGCGTACTCGCCCTGGCTGCCGGCGTTGGGTTGCAGCGAAACGGCGGCGAAGCCGGTCAGCCGCGCCAGCTTGTCCTCCAGGTCGTGGATCAGGCGCCGGTAGCCTTCGGCCTGCTCCGCCGGCGCGAAGGGATGGATCTTGGCGAAGCCCGGCCAGGTGATCGCCATCATCTCGGCGGCGGCGTTCAGCTTCATGGTGCAGGAGCCGAGCGGAATCATCGCCCGGTCGAGCGCGATGTCGCGGTCCTGCAGGCGCTTCAGGTAGCGCAGCATCTCGGTCTCGGACCGGTAGGCGTGGAACACCGGGTGGGTCAGGAAGGCGTCGCGGCGCAGCAGCGCCTCCGGCAGGCACTCGGCGACCTCGCCGTCGAGCGACTCGACCGTCATGTCCAGGGCGCGCTGGGCGAAGGCCTGCCACAGCGTCTCGACGGTCGCGCGCGTTGTCGTCTCGTCGAGGGAGATGCCGATGCGGTTGGGATCGAGGGCGCGCAGGTTGATGCCGGCGCTGCGCGCGCGCTGGTGCACCGCCGCGTCGGCCCGCACGACGATGGTGTCGAAGAAGCGCCCGGTCTCGACGACGTGGCCGAGGTGGCGCAGCCCCTCGGCCAGGATCGCGGTCAGGCGGTGGGTGCGCCGGGCGATCCGGGTCAGGCCCTCGGGCCCGTGCCAGGCGGCGTAGAAGCCGGCGATGACCGCCAGCAGGACCTGGGCGGTGCAGATGTTGCTGGTCGCCTTGTCGCGGCGGATGTGCTGCTCGCGCGTCTGCAGGGCCAGGCGGTAGGCCGGCTTGCCGTGGCTGTCGATCGAGACGCCGACGATGCGCCCCGGCACGTGGCGCTTGTAGGCGTCGCGCGTCGCCATGAAGGCGGCGTGGGGACCGCCGTAGCCGAGCGGCACGCCGAAGCGCTGGGCCGAGCCGACCGCGATGTCGGCGCCCCAGGCGCCCGGCGGGCTGAGAAGGGTCAGGGCCAGGAGGTCGGTCGCCACCGTGACCAGGGCGCCGCGCGCGTGCAGGGCCTCGACCAGGGCCGCGTCCTCGCGCACCTCGCCGCAGGTGTTGGGGTACTGCAGGATCGCGCCGAAGAGCTCGCCCTCGGGCAGCGCCGCGGCCGGGTCCCCGACCAGCAGCTCGATGCCGAGCGGCTCGGCGCGGGTGCGCAGCACCGCCAGGGTCTGCGGGTGGCAGTCCTGGGCGACGAAGCAGCGGGTCGACTTCGACTTGGAGACGCGCTGCATCAGGGTCATCGCCTCGGCCGCCGCCGTCGCCTCGTCGAGCAGCGAGGCGTTGGCGAGCTCCAGGCCGGTCAGGTCGACGACCGTCTGCTGGAAGGTGACCAGCGCCTCCAGGCGGCCCTGGGCGATCTCCGGCTGGTAGGGCGTGTAGGCGGTGTACCAGCCGGGGTTCTCCAGCAGGTTGCGCTGGATCACCGGCGGCGTGTGGCAGTCGTGATAGCCGAGGCCGATCAGCGAGACGGCGGCGCGGTTCTGCGCGGCGTAGCCCGCGAGCTGCGCCAGGGCCTCGGCCTCAGTCAGCGGCCGCGGCAGGTCCGGCAGGCCGTCCGAGCGGATCGCCTTGGGCACCGCGCGCTCGACCAGGGCGTCGAGCGACTCGAAGCCGACGGTCTCCAGCATGGCGGCGATCTCAGCCTCGCCCGGCCCGATGTGGCGCCGTCGAAACTCGGTCTTGGCTTCCAGCTCTTCGAGACTCTCCCGCGCTCCGGGGCTCTGCCGTGCTGCCGTCATCTCGTCTCTCCCGTCCTGTTTCCGCCGGCCTGTTTGCCTCGGCCCCTGTTTGCCTTGGCCCCTGTTTGCCTTGGCCCCTGTTTGCCTTGGTCCCTGTTTGCCTTGGTCCGTGTTTGCCTTGGTCCGTGTCAGCCGAGGCCCTCGACGAAGGCGCCGTAGGCCGCCTCGTCCATCAGTCCCGACAGCTCGCCTGCGTCGGACAGCCGGAGCTTGAAGAACCAGCCGCCGCCCTGGGGGTCGGCGTTGACCTTGGCCGGCTCCTCGACCAGCGCCTCGTTGACCGCCGTGACCTCGCCGGAGACGCCGGCATAGACCTCGCTGGCCGCCTTGACCGATTCGACGACCGCCGCCTGGTCGCCCTTGGCCAGCGTCGCGCCGACCTCGGGCAGCTCGACGAAGACGACGTCCCCGAGCTGCTCCTGGGCATACTGGCTGATGCCGATCGTCGCCTCGCCGCCCTCGACGCTCAGCCACTCGTGCTCCTCGGTGAAATAGAGATCCGCCATGCTGTCTGCCTCCGCTGCTGGTTGGTCGCTGTTTCTTCAGGGTCGCTTGTAGCCGTGCTTGACGAAGGGCAGCGGCGCCGTCGCCAGCGCCACCGGCTTGCCGCGCAGCTCGGCGGCGAGCGCAGTCCCGGCTTCGGCCAGGCCCGGGGCGACGTAGCCCATGGCGACCGGCCGGCCGAGGCTGGGCGCGAAGCCACCGCTGGTGATGCGCCCGACCTTCCGGCCGTCGCCGTCGAGAATCTCCAGGCCCTCGCGCAGCGGCGCGCGGCCCTCGGGCAGCAGACCGACACGCTTCGAGGGTGGGCCCTCGGCGAGCTGCCGCAGGATCGTATCGGCACCGGCGAAGCCGCCCTCAGCGCGGCGCCGCTTGCCGATCGCCCAGGCGAGGCCGGCCTCGACCGGCGTCGTCGTCTCGTCGATGTCGTGGCCGTAGAGGCACAGTCCGGCCTCGAGGCGCAGCGAATCGCGGGCGCCGAGCCCCGCCGGCTCGACCTCCGGCTCCGCGAGCAGACGCTCTGCGAAGGCGCCGGCCGCCTCGGCCGGCAGCGAGATCTCGAAGCCGTCCTCGCCGGTGTAGCCGGAGCGCGAAAGGCGGGCGTTCACCCCCGCCAGCTCGAGCTCGGCGGAATCCATGAAGCGCAGGTCGGCGACGGCCGGCGCCAGGCGCTGAAGCACGGCCGCCGCCTGCGGGCCCTGCAGCGCCAGCAGCGCCCGGTCCTCGAGCAGCGCGCAGCGCGCGCCGGCCGGCAGGGCCCGCTGCAGGTGCGCGAGGTCGGCGGCCTTGCAGGCGGCATTGACGACCAGCAGCAGGTCGTCGCCGACCCGGGTCGTCATGAAGTCGTCGAGGATGCCGCCGGCTTCGTTGGTGAAGAAGGAGTAGCGGGTCCGCCCCTCGGGCAGGCCCTGCGCGTCGAGCGGCGCCAGCCGCTCCAGCGCCTCGGCCGCGCCTGCGCCCGAAAGCCGCACCTGGCCCATGTGGGAGACGTCGAACAGCGCCGCGCGCTCGCGGCACTGCAGGTGCTCCTTGAGGATGCCCGCGGGGTACTGGACCGGCATCTCGTAGCCGGCGAAGGGCACGAGCCGGGCGCCGAGCGCGCGGTGCAGGTCGTGAAGCGGGGTGCGGGCAAGGCCGTCTGGTGAGTAACCGGTCACGGAGTCGCCTTCGGACAGGGTGGGACGGCGCAGCACCCCGCTGGAACGCAGGCTGCAACGCGCCCCCTCTGTCCACGACCCTGAGAGATTTCCCGACGCCGGCCCGTGTCTTCGGCTAAACGGGCCGCGGAGGCCGATGCCTCCGCCAAGCGAACGGATTACCCCCTTCGGTGAGGCTGCCCGCGCTCGCTGCGGGCGGCCCGCTCTCCAGAGGCGTCCAAACCTGCGGTCGCGGTCCCTGTTGCCTGAGAGTTTCCGGGGCGGTTGCTCCTTCGGCCCCGGGCGGCGGCTTGGTGGAAAGCCCCTGCCCGGCGTCTCCCGCGCACGACTCTGGACGCGGGCCGGAGGGTAATGCAGTCGGGGCTTTTGTCAATCGACGCGGCTTCCTGCTACAGAACGCGGACGCCACCCACACTCCCAGAGGCCGACCCCGAGGCGCCCCCGTCACGATGGAAGCAAGCACGACCGAACGGCCGACTCCCCACAGCCTGCTGAAGAGCCTGTTCGGCCACGACGCCTTCCGCGGCGAGCAGGAAGCGATCGTCGGCCACGTCTGGCAGGGCGGCGACGCCGTGATCTTCGCGCCGACCGGCGGCGGCAAATCGCTCTGCTATCAGCTGCCGGCGCTGCTGCGCCCCGGCATGGCCGTCGTGGTCAGCCCGCTGATCGCACTGATGCGCGACCAGGTCGAGGCCCTGCGCCAGCTCGGCATCCGCGCCGCCGCCTACAACTCCGACCTCGACGGCGCCGCCGCCCAGGAGCTGCGCCGCGCCGTGCTGGCCGGCGAGATCGACCTGCTCTACGCAGCGCCCGAGCGGCTCGCCCTGCCGAGCTTCCTGGAATTCCTCAAGCAGGCGCCCCTGGCGCTGATCGCCATCGACGAGGCGCACTGCGTCTCGCAGTGGGGCCACGACTTCCGGCCCGAGTACCTGAAGCTCGGCGAGCTCGCCGCGCACTTCCCCGGGGTCCCGCGCCTGGCCCTGACCGCGACCGCCGACCCGCAGACCCAGCGCGACCTGGTGCGCCGCCTGCGGCTCGAGGATGCGCGCATCTTCACGACCAGCTTCGACCGGCCGAACATTCGCTACTCGATCGAGATCAAGGACAACCCGAAGCGCCAGCTGCTCGCCTTCCTGCAGCGCGAGCACCGCGGCGACAGCGGTATCGTCTACTGCCTGAGCCGGCGCAAGGTCGAGGAGACGGCCGAGTGGCTGGCCGCCCAGGGCCTGCGGGCGCTGCCCTATCACGCCGGCATGGCCCCGTCGGCGCGCCAGGCTAACCAGGATGCCTTCCTGAAGGAGGAGGGGCTGGTCCTGACCGCGACCATCGCCTTCGGCATGGGCATCGACAAGCCCGACGTGCGCTTCGTCGCCCACCTCGACCTGCCCTCGAGCATCGAGGCCTACATGCAGGAGGCCGGCCGTGCCGGCCGCGACGGCCTGCCGGCCAACGCGATCCTCTTCTACGGCCTCGGCGACATGGCGCAGCGCCGGCGCATGATCGACGACTCCAACAGCCCCGAGGAGATCAAGCGCGTCGAGCGCGCCAAGCTCTCGGCGCTGCTCGGCATCTGCGAGACCGCCGAGTGCCGGCGCAACGCTCTGCTCCGCCACTTCGGCGAGACGCGCGAGGCGCCCTGCGGCAACTGCGACACCTGCCTCAGCCCGGTCGAGAGCTACGACGGCACGGTGCCGGCCCAGAAGGCGCTCTCGGCGGTCTACCGCACCGGCCAGCGCTTCGGCATCGGCCACCTGACCGACCTGCTGCTCGGCAATCCGAGCGACAAGATCAAGCAGTGGCGCCACGACCAGCTGCCGACCTTCGGGGTCGGCAGCGACCTCGGCAAGGCCGAGTGGCAGTCGGTGTTCCGCCAGCTGGTCGCCCGCGGCGCCCTGGAGGTCGACCACGAGGCCTTCGGTGCCTTGCGCCTGGCCGGCGACGCGCGCGCCATCCTGAAGGGAGAAATCACCCTCAGGCTGCGCCACGACCGCCGCCGGAAGCCCGAGCGGCCGTCCAGGGGCGGCACCGGCGACAGCGGCGCGCTGCGCCAGGCGCTGGCGCCGGAGCAGGCCGAGGTCTTCGAGCGGCTGCGTGCCCTGCGCACCGAGCTGGCGCGCGCCCAGGGCGTGCCGCCCTACATCGTGTTCCAGGACAACACGCTGGTCGCCATGGCCCAGGCGCGGCCCCGAGACCTCGGCGGGCTGTCGCAGATTCCGGGGGTCGGCGCCAGCAAGCTGGAGCGCTACGGGCCGCGCTTCCTGGAGGTCCTGGCCGAGGGCTGAGCGCGCTGATGGCCAGGCTCGGGATTCAGGGCCTCAGCGCTCCTGGCGGTTGTACTCGAGCTCGGCCGCGTTGAGCTCGATGCCGACGTAGATCCGGTAGTCGCGGCCGTCCTCGCCCGGGCCCAGTGGGATGCGCGGGGCGATCTCGTCGGCCAGGGCGATGCGGCCGCGGTTGCCCTCGAAGCGCGCCTGCACGTCGAAGGCCTCGCGCGACAGGATCCGCGGCTCCTCCTCGTTCCGCGCGACGGCGACGAAGTAGGTGAAGCTGGCGCCGGCGCTCGGATCCCTGGACTGCAGGCGGCGCAGCGCCGGGCCGCGCTCGATCTCGAAGGTAATCAGCAGGCTGCTCTCGATCAGCGTGTCGTCGCGCTCGTAGGAGCAGCTGTCGGCGACGCTGAGCAGGCGGGCCTGGAACAGCACGTCGGTCAGGTCGCGGCCGGCGCCATCGAAGCGGGTCAGGTGGTCGGTGTCGCTGGGCGCGGCGATGGGCGGACAGGGCGGCGGCGGTCCCTCGTCCTCGAACAGCGAGCAGGCGCCCGGGAGCAGCAGGACGGCGGCCAGCAGCGCCGTGCGTCGGATCGCCGCGCCAGCTCCCCGACCGCCGCTGTGCCCGCCCCGGGCCGTTCCGGGGCGCTTCGCTTCTGCCGCCATCTCTCAATTTCCCTTTGCGCCCGACTATATTAGGGTGCGGCGCAGCACTCGGCGCCGGCGCGGCACTCTAGGAGAGGGCCACCGGGGCCACAAGACCGCAACCGTCGGCGCCTGCCCAGGGGCGGCCTGGCGGCCGCGAGAAGAACGAGGTTCTGGATGACTGGCGAGCAGGTGACGATCGTCCTGGCGAATCCCCGGGGTTTCTGCGCGGGGGTCGTGCGCGCGATCGACATCGTCGAGCGGGCCCTCGAGAAGTTCGGGCCGCCGGTCTACGTGCGCCACGAGATCGTCCACAACCGGTTCGTCGTCGAATCGCTGGAGTGCAAGGGCGCGATCTTCGTCGACGAGCTCGACGAGGTGCCTGACGGCCGCCCGGTGATCTTCTCGGCCCACGGCGTGCCCAAGGCGGTGCCGGCCGAGGCCGAGTCGCGCAGGATGCTCTATGTCGACGCGACCTGCCCGCTGGTCAGCAAGGTCCACCGCGAGGCCGAGCGGCACTACAAGGACGGGCTCCAGATCGTCATGATCGGACATCGCGGCCACCCCGAGGTCATCGGCACCCTGGGCCAGCTGCCCGAGGGCTCGATCCTGCTGGTCGAGGGCGCCGAAGAGGTCGCCGGGCTCGAGGTCCGCGACCCGGCGCGCCTGGCCTACGTGACCCAGACCACGCTCTCGGTCGACGAGACCGCCGAGGTCGTCCAGGCGCTGCAGGAGCGCTTCCCGAAGATCCGCACGCCGCGCAAGGAAGACATCTGCTACGCGACGACGAACCGCCAGCAGGCGGTCAAGGACATCGCGCAGAGCTGCGAGGCGCTGCTGGTGGTCGGCGCGCCGAACTCCTCGAACTCGCGCCGCCTCGTCGAGGTCGCGCAGAAGCTGGGCTGCCCCTTCGCGGCCCTGGTCCAGCGCGCCGCCGACATCCCATGGGAAGCGCTGGCCGGCAAGACCCGGGTCGGCCTGACCGCCGGCGCCTCGGCGCCCGAGGTGCTCGTCCAGGAGGTCATCGACGCCTTCCGCGCCCGCCACGAGGTCTCCATCGAGTACTCCTCAACCCCCGACGAGGACGTCGCCTTCAAGCTGCCGCGCATCGTCGCCAAGGTCACCGCCGCAGCCTGACAAGCCTTCCGCGCCCGCGGCTTTTCCGTTAGGAGGCGGGCGCATGGCCGTCTACACCGACGTCTCCAACGAGGATCTCTGCGCCTTCCTGGGCGCCTACGACCTGGGCGAGCTGCTCACCTTCAAGGGCATCGCCGAGGGCGTCGAGAACTCCAACTTCCTGCTCGGCACGACCGGCGGCAACTACGTGCTGACGCTCTACGAGAAGCGGGTCCACCCTGAGGACCTGCCGTTCTTCCTGGGCCTGATGGAGCACCTGGCGAGCCGGGGCATCGCCTGTCCGCTGCCGGTCAAGGCCGCCGACGGCGCCGTTCTGCACGAACTGTGCGGCCGCCCAGCCGCGCTCTTCACCTTCCTTGAGGGGCTCTGGCCGCGCCGGGTCCACCCCTTCCACTGCCAGGAGCTCGGCGCCCAGCTCGCCGGTCTGCACCGCGCCGGCAGCGACTTCGCCCTGGAGCGCCCGAACGCGCTGTCGGTGGCCTCCTGGCGACCGCTCTTCGAGGCCTGCGCGGGCCGCGCCGACCAGGTCTGCGAGGGCTTGGCCGGGGCGCTTGAGCAGGAGCTCGGCCGGCTCGAGGCCGACTGGCCGGTCGGCCTGCCCCGCGGCGTCATCCACGCCGACCTTTTCCCCGACAACGTCTTCTTCCGCGACGAGAGGTTGACCGGCCTGATCGACTTCTATTTCGCCTGCAACGACTTCCTGGCCTACGACCTGGCGATCTGCCTCAACGCCTGGTGCTTCGAGCCGGACGGCGCCTTCAACGCCACCAAGGCGCGGCACCTGCTGCAGAGCTACGGCAGCGTGCGCCCGGTCGAGCCGGCCGAGCTGGCGGCGCTGCCGATCCTGGCGCGGGGGGCGGCCATGCGCTTCCTGCTGACTCGGCTCTACGACTGGCTGAACTGCCCGCAGGGCGCCCTGGTGACGCCCAAGGACCCCCTGGAGTACTGGCGCAAGCTGCGCTTTCACCAGGGGGTGCGCGGCCCCGGCGCCTACGGCCTGACATGAGCGAGCGCAGGGGTGACCCGGCCGAGGCCGTGGAGATCTTCACCGACGGTGCCTGCAGCGGCAATCCCGGCCCCGGCGGCTGGGGCGCCGTCCTGCGCTACCGCGGCCGCGAGCGGGAGCTGTCCGGCGGCGAGCCGCAGACGACCAACAACCGCATGGAGATGATGGCGGCGATCGCCGCGCTGGAGGCGCTGACGCGGCCGAGCCGGGTCGACCTCTGGACCGACAGCACCTACCTGCGCGACGGCATCACCAAGTGGATTCACGCCTGGCGCAAGCGCGGCTGGAAGACCGCCGACCGCAAGCCGGTCAAGAACCAGGACCTCTGGGAACGGCTCGACGCCGCGGTCAAGCCGCACGACATCGAGATCCACTGGATCCGCGGCCACACCGGCCATCCCGAGAACGAGCGCGCCGACCGCCTCGCCGTCGCCGCGATCCCTCGCTAGCGAGGGATCGCTGCCCCCGGGCGGGCGGTGCTCAATCCGGCGCTTCCTCCGCCGGCGCCCCGGGTTCGACCGCTTCGACGGAGACCCCAGGCTCGCTGCTCGCGGTGATGCCGAGCTGCTCGGCGGCCTGGTCCGGCGCCAGGCCGAGCATCGCCAGGACGACCAGGGGCACCGGATCGGCCGGCTCGACCCGGATCTCCAGCCGACCGGGATCGGCCAGGAACTCCTGGACGGCGACGCCGACGGCGCGCGGCACCTGGCCCTGGCGCAGGGCCTCGGCGACCTGGAAGGCGGCGACCTGGCGCAGTTGCCGCGCGGTCATCCCCTGGTCGCCGGCCGGCCCGGCGAGGATGGCGTCCAGCCCGCCCTCGTCGACCAGGACCAGCCGCGCGGAGGCGAGGCGGCTGCGCAGGCCGGTCTCGGCGAAGGCGAGGGGGTCCTCGGCCAGGGTCTCCAGGTCGAGGTCGCTCAGCTCGAGCGCGAGCTCCAGCGAGGCCGCGGTCGGCAGCTCGAGGAGCAGCGGCCGGATCTCGAAGCGGCCGGACCCCGGCTCGGTCGTCAGGACGGCCTGCAGCCGGAACCCGCGGCCATGGCCGGCGGTCTCGATCGGCGCCCAGTAGCCGCCGAGCCGCGGGTCCGAGGCGTTCGTGGTCAGGCCGTCGACGGCAAGCCTGCTGCGCAGGGCATCGCCCTCGGGGCTCTGCTCGAACACCAGGCTGGCGAAGCCGGCCTCGCTGCCCTGCTCGCGCAGGCTGCCGCCTTCCAGCCGGGCGTGCTCGAGAAACAGGTCGGCGGGCAGCCCGCCGCCGGCCGCGGCGGTGGCCAGACGCGCCAAGTCGAGGCCTTCGGCGCCGCCGCGCGCCACCTCCAGCCGCCGGGCCGCCGCCGCCTCCAGGAGCAGGCGGTCGAAGCGCAGGCGCGCGAGCCGGCCGTCGGCGAGCCGTCCCAGCTCGGCCCGGGCCAGCGACCCGATCGGCCCGGTCGCGCGGCGCGGCGCGGGTGCCGGCAGGGATTCGGCTTCCCCGGCGGGACCGGTCATGGGTGCCTCGGACCCGGCCACCTCAGGCAGCGCGGCGGTGCGGTCGAAGCTCAGCTGCTCGATCTGCCCGGACTCGAACGCCAGCCGGCGCGGCCAGTCCCCGAGCCCGCCGAGGGGGCTGTCGTGGACGACGAGCCGCTTGAGCGCCAGCCGGTCGATCCGCCAGCGGCCCCGGGGTGTCACCAGCTCGAGGTTCCGGGCGCTGCCGGATCTCAGGCGCAGCCCCGCCGCGCCTTCCTGCGCGAGGCCGCCGGCCGAGAGCTCGGCGACCGTCAGGGTGAAGGGGTCGGGATGGCCGGGCGCGGAGATCGAGAGCTCGCGCACCTTGCCGCCGCGGGAGAAGAGGGCGACGTCGAGCGCGCCATAGGAGACCTCGGCGCCGGCCCCCAGCGAGGCCTCCAGCCGATCCAGCGCCGTCAGCCAGCCGCGCTCGGCCCGGTCGCGCAGCACGGCGGCCGATCCCAGCGCCACGAGCGCCAGCACCAAGAGCGCCGCGCCGACGGCAAGCTGCCTCCTCCGCATTTGGGCCTGTCCCTGTCCGGGCTTCTCGAGGCGGCACTCTAGCCTGGATTTCCAATACTGGAAGGGGTCGGCATCGCTGCTGGTGGGCTCGATCCGCCAGGAGCAGCCTGAAGAGCGTAGCCGAAGCTACGCTCGAGGGCTTCGACGCCGCGGGCGAGCCCGCCAGCAGCTCCAGTATGAGAAATCCAGGCTAGACCATCGCGGCGACCGCCGGAAGCAGGGCGGTCGCACCCCGACCCCCGAGGCAAGCCTTTAGATTTCAGGGTGTTGATCGCAGGCACGAAGAGCTCGACGAAAAACGGCGGCCGCGATGGCCGCCGTTCCTCGCATCCGCGGGCGGGACGCTTAGAGCACGTTCAGCACGGCGTCAGCGCTGGAAACCTCGAAGGCCCCCGGCTGCTCGACGTGCAGGGCCCGGACGACGCCGTCCTCGACGACCATGGCGTAGCGCTGGGAGCGCTTGCCCATGCCGAAGCCCGAAGCGTCGAACGACAGGCCCAGGGCGTCGGAAAACTCGGCGTTGCCGTCGGCCAGCATCATGACCTTGTCGCCGGCGCCCTGGTCGCGGCCCCAGGCGTCCATCACGAAGGCGTCGTTGACCGAAACGCAGGCGATCTTGTCGACGCCCTTGGCGCGCATCTCGTCGGCCTTCTGGATAAAGCCCGGCAGGTGCTTGGCCGAGCAGGTCGGGGTGAAGGCGCCGGGCAGCGCGAACACCACGACCTTCTTGCCGCCGAACAGCTCCTCGGTGGTGACCTCCTGGATGCCGTCGCTGGTCTTCATCTTGAGCTTGGTGCTCGGAATCTTGTCGCCGACATTGATCGTCATGCTGCTTCCCCTGATGCTTGGGTGTGAAATGGATCGGACGCCCCGAATGGGGCGCGCCTTGCGACAGAGATAAGCGGTCCATGGCCCGGCGCCAAGCGGCACCGCCCCCCTGTGCGACTGCAGCGGTAGGGGCAGCTTGAGCACTTTCTCATCAGTCGCGGTCATAGCCGGCAGCAGCGGACTAATTTTTGCGCTCGCTTGGGGTGAAAATGTCGACGGCCTGTGCAATCGCCTGCCAAAGGCCGTCGACGCTTCACGGTGCGAGCTTCTTGAGGAAGGCCTTGAGCTTTGAGAAGGGCACCTCGATCGGATTGAAGGCAAGGCTGTAGGCCGGCAGGAAGCGCAGCTCGGCGCCGGCGGCTTCGATGGCCTGGCGCACGGCGGCGCTCTTGTGGGCGGGCAGCTTGTCCATGAAGACGATGTCGCCGGCGCTCAGGGTCGGCAGCTTCGGTCAGCCCTCGGGCTCGCGATTGCCGCCGCGGCGACATGGGCTGCAGAGCACGCGGCGACGATTCCGGCCAGGTCTCGTTAACAACGACTTAAGCGCCGCGGGATAGAGCACGCGGCGTGATGATCGATCTCCGCACACTCGTCGTCGTGCATGCCCTGGTATCCATCCTGCTCGCCGTGCTGATGGTCGCGTTCTGCCATCGGCACCGGCAGATGCCCGGGCTCGGGCTCTGGTCACTGGGAAGCGCGCTGATCGGGCTGGCGGCTGTCGGCTTGAGCCTGCGCGGCAGTATTCCCGACTTTCTTTCTATTGTGTTGGCCAACACGGCGGGCATCGCCGGGCTGGCGACCCTGTGCAACGGCATTCGGCGCTTCGACGGCCGCCCGCCACGCTGGAGCGGTGCGGCGTTTGCCGTAACGGCGGTCGCCGCCTTTCTTGCCTATCACACCTATGTCGACAGGGACCTGACCGCCAGGATTGTCATGATGGCGGCCATGGTCGCGGCCTTCAGCCTGGTCGCCGCAGCCGAATTGATCCACGGCCCGGCCAGGAGCATGCGTGCGACCGCAGTGCCCGCCGCGGCGTCCTTCGGCTTCTTCGGCCTGGCCTACGCGGTGCGCGGGGTCGTGACGCAGATATCGCCGCCGGTCCCGACGTTGCTCGCCAACACGCCGGCCCAGAGCGTCCATTGGCTCGCCTCCCTGACCGGCAGCATTCTGATCGCCTTCGCGCTGCTGATGATGGCGGCGCATCGGCTGCAGCTGCAGGTTCAGGCGCGCAACCGGCAGCTCGCTGTCGCCCGGGCGCGCGCAGAGCGAGCGAACGAGGCCAAATCGGAGTTCCTCGCAGCGATGAGCCACGAGCTGCGCACGCCGCTCAATGCCATCATCGGCTTCTCCGACGTGCAGCAGCGCGAGCTGTTCGGGCCGCTCGGCCACCCGCGCTACCGCGAGTACGCGAAGGACATCCACGGATCGGGCACGCATCTCCTCGACCTCGTGACCTCGATCCTCGACCTGTCGAAGATCGAGGCGGGAAAACTCGACATCGTGCCTGTAGATCTGGACCCGCATACCGTCGTGGAGGAGGTCCTGCCGCTGGTGCGCGGCGCCGCGGAGGCGAAGGGCATCCGCCTTTCCGCCGAGGCCCCGGCGGTGCCCTCGCTCTGCCCGGCAGATCCGCAGGCCCTGAAGCAGATTCTCCTCAACCTGCTCTCCAACGCGGTCAAGTTCACGCCGGCGGGCGGCACGGTGACGCTGCGGCAGCTTGCCGAGCCCGTGGGCGGTGTCGCGCTGGTGGTCGAGGACAGCGGCGTCGGCATCCCCGCCGCGGACCTGCCGCGCCTCCTGAAGCCGTTCGAGCAGGGAAGCAGCGGTTACTCCCGACAGAACGGCGGCACCGGCCTTGGCCTGCCGCTGGTCGATGCCCTCGTCCGCCTGCACGGCGGCACCATGGAGATCGAGAGCGCCGCCGGCCGCGGCACCAGGGTAACCGTGCACCTGCCGCCGGCGAGACCGGCTTTGCTCGCCGCCGCCTCCTAGCTGTGAGCTTTCAACAGGTTGTCCATTCGGCCCCGTCCGAGGACAACCTGTTGAGGTTCCACAGCTAGTCGCCCGCCGCCAGGCGCGGCGCCCCGCCGGCCTCCTCCAGGCCGGCTTCCCCCAGCGCAGAGAGCACGCCCTCGACGCTCAGCAGCTCCGGCAAGGGCCGGCCCGCCGGCTGGCCGGGGCCGTAGACGGCGTTGAAGGGGATCCCGTAGCGACCGAAGCTGGCGAGGTAATCCGAGATCGCCGGGTCCGGCCGCGTCCAGTCGCCGCGCAACCGGACGACCTCGGATCCGCCGAGGGCGGCCAGCACGGCGGGATCGTCGAGCACCAGCGCCTTGTTGACCTGGCAGGTGATGCACCAGTCGGCGGTGACGTCGACGAAGACGACCTTGCCCGCGGCGACCAGGCGCGGAATCTCCGCGCTGTCGAGCCGCTGCCAGCCGGCCTGGGTCTGCCGCGCCGCGCCGCCCGACGGCGCCTGAACCGGCCAGGCGGCGACGGCGAGCAGCAGGGCGACCAGCGCCGCCCCGCCGGCGCCGACCGCCGTGCCTGGGAGGCGCCGGCGCAGCGCGATCAGCAGCGCCAGGGCGAGCAGCAGCAGCCCCGCAGCGACGGCCGCCTGCCAGCCGACCTGGGCGGCGAGCACCGACAGCAGCCACAGCGCCGTGCCGGCCAGGGCCAAGCCGAGCAGGCGGCGCAGCGTCACCATCCAGGGCCCGGGCCGGGGCAGCCGGGTCGCCAGGGCCGGAGCGGCCGCGACCAGCAGGTAGGGCAGCGCCAGGCCGAGCCCGAGGGCGGCGAAGACCGCCAGGATCTCCGGGGTACCGCGCGACAGCGCGAAGCCAACGGCGGTGCCGAGGAAGGGCGCCGAGCAGGGCGTCGCCAGCAGCGTCGCGAAGGCGCCGGTCAGGAAGTTGCCGGCCAGGCTGTGGTGACCGCCCGGCGGACCGCTGCCGAGCGAGGCGACGCCGCCGAGCCAGCCGGGCAGCGGAATCTCGAACAGGCCGAAAAGGTTGAGCGCGAACAGCGTGACCAGCAGGGTCATGGCGGCCAGGAACAGCGGCTGCTGGAACTGGATGCCCCAGCCGACCGCCAGGCCGGCGGCCTTGAGCCCGACGGCGAGGCCGGCGAGCAGCAGGAAGGACGCCAGGATGCCCGCGGCCGAGGCCAGGAAGGCGAGGCGCACGGCCCCGGACTCGCGGCCGCCGTGGCCGATCGCCGAGAGCAGCTTGATCGAGAGCACCGGCAGCACGCAGGGCATCAGATTGAGGATCAGGCCGCCGAGCAGCGCCAGCGCCAGGATCGGGGCCAGCGCGGCGAGCCGTGTCGAGGCGGGCGCAGTGGCCGGCGCGGGCGGCGCCGGCAGCGCCTCCAGCGTCACCGCCTCCTCGAGGCCGCGGTTGCCGTCGATCAGGGTCGCGATCACCGGCGTGCCGGTCAGCGTCCGTTCGCCCTGGGCGCCGTAGGAGACCGGCAGGCTGAGGGTGGCGCTGCGGCGGTCCTCGGCGAGCGCGACCTCAGGCCGGCCGAAGTGCAGGCCCGAGCCGCTCTCGATCAGCAGGTCCGGCGCCTCGAGGGGGGTCGCCGAGGCGATCTCGGCGACCAGCGTGGGCTGCGCGGCCCTGGTGTCGAGACCCAGCGTGGCGAAGCGCAGGCCGCTGCCGCCGTCGCCGGTCTCGGGGACCCGCGCGCGGAAGCGGTCGATCAGGAAGGCCTCGCGCGCCGGCGGCGCGGCACCGGGCGGCAGCTCGAGCGTAGCCGTCTGGCTGTGCGGCACGCAGATCTCCGCGCAGACCAGATAGTCGACCCGCGCGGCGAGGACCAGGGGCAAGGCCGGGTCGGCGGCGCGCGCCTCGACCGGCAGCACGACCTCCTTCTCGTAGCCGAATGTGTCGAGGCCGAACAGGCTGAAGCGGTACGGCACCGGCCAGGACAGGTTGGCGGACTCGAGGTTGCGCGAGGCCGACCAGTCCAGCGACACCGGGAAGCCCGCGTCCCCGGGCGAGCGCCAGTAGGTTTTCCAGCCCTCCTCCAGCTCGATCTGCAACCCGAGGCGCAGTTTGCCCGTTTCACCGAGGCCGTCGCTGGCCGACACCAGGCGCAGCCGGCTCTGGTCGTTGCCGACCCAGGGTCCGGCCGCGGCCAGGGCCTGCGGCACGGCGAAGAGCGCGGCCGACGTGCCGCCGAGCGTCAGGAGGGCCAGGGTGAGAAACAGGCGGCGCAGCAGGGCGGAAGCTCCTCGGGTCCGACGGACCGGTAACCTTTTTCTGAGGCTTGTCCGGCATATAGTATTCTTCGAGGAGACCGTGGCGTCACGAAGTCGTGGGGCGATGCGTCCGCTGGCCGCAGCGGAAAGGTGACAATGAGCAGGCAGCGAGAGTCCATGTTCGATCGACTGAGCGAGGCGGAAGGCAACTTCCTGACCGGCAAGCTGCTGATCGCGATGCCCTCGATGCAGGATCCCTGGTTCGAGCGCTCCGTGGTCTATCTCTGCGCCCATAGCGAGGAGTGGGCCATGGGCCTGGTGCTCAATCGCCTGGTCGAAAGCCTGAGCTTCCCCGACCTGCTGGCGCAGCTCGGCATCGAGGACACGGCGAGCCCGCCGATCCAGGTCCATTTCGGCGGCCCGGTCGAGACCGGGCGCGGCTTCGTGCTGCATTCGACGGAGTACCTCCAGGATTCCAGCCTGCAGATCGACGAGTCGGTGGCGCTGACCGCGACGGTCGACATCCTGCGCGACATCGCCCACGGCCGCGGCCCGCGGCGGCACCTGCTGGCCCTCGGCTACGCCGGCTGGGGTCCGGGGCAGCTGGACCAGGAGATTCAGGCGAACGGCTGGCTGATCGTCGACCCCGACGAGACGCTGCTGTTCGACGGCGACCTCCAGAACAAGTGGCAGAAAGCGGTCGACAAGATCGGCCTCGACCTCGGCAAGCTCAGCGGCGTCGCCGGCCATGCCTGACAGCCGCGCACCTCAACCCTGGGGGGCGCGCCAGTCCTCGCGGCAGAGGCCGTAGAGCAGGTGGTCCTGCCAGCGGCCGTCGATCATCAGGTAGCCGCGGGCCAGCCCCTCCTCCCGGAAGCCGAGCTTCTCCAGCAGGCTGCGGCTCGGCCGGTTGGCCGGCAGGCAGGCTGCCTCGAGCCGGTGCAGGCCGAGCGGCCCGAAGCTCCAGCCGATGAGCAGGCCCAGCGCCTCCTGCATGTAGCCCTGGCGGGCGTGGCGCCGGCCGGTCCAGTAGCCGAGGCTGGCCGACTGCGCGACGCCGCGCCTGAGGTTGGTCAGGGAGGCGGCGCCCACCAGCTCCGAGCGGCCCAGCTCCGCGCGGCCGGGCGCGGCGGCATCGCGCCGGAAGACCAGGAAGGCGTGCCCGCTGCCGGCCCGGCGCTCGCGGTCGTACTGGCGAATGCGGCGGCGGAAGGCCGCGGCGGTCAGGGCGTCGGCCGGCCAGCTCGGCTCCCAAGGCGTCAGGAAGGCGCGGCTCTCCCGGCGCAGGTCGGACCAGGCAGGCCAGTCGTCGAGGCTGGGCGCCCGCAGTTCCAGGCGCGGGCCGCTCAGCCGCGGGGCGGGCGGCCCGGATCGCGGGCCGGCCAGCGCGCGGACCAGCGGCGCGAGCCTCACCCCACCCCCCATCCGGCGCGCTTCATCCCGGCAAGCCCTCCTGGGGCCTCAAGCCCGCGCGACGGCGGTCCGGCCGGTCGGCCCGCCGAGGCGCTCGAGCAGCCGCTCGTAGCTCTCGACGCCGGCAGCCGGGCCGAGCAGCGTCAGGGTCGGCCGGCTGGCCAGCAGACGCGCGACGACGCGCGAGACGTCGCCGGTGTCGACCGCCTCGATCTTCGCGACGGTCTCCTCCGGCGGGATCGGCCGGCCGTGCGACAGAATGCCGCCGCCGAGGGATTCGGCGCGCGCGCTGGTCCGCTCCCGGCTCATCAGCACCGAGGCCTTGAGCTGCGCCTTGGCGCGCTGCAGCTCGGCCTCGCCGACGGGCGCGCTCGCGACCTTGCCGAGCTCGTCGCAGACGATCGGCAGCAGCTCGCCGGCCTCGGCCTCGCCGGTGCCGGCGTAGACCCCGAACAGGCCGCTGTCGGACTGGCCGTTGAGGAAGGAGAAGACCGAGTAGACGAGGCCGCGCTTCTCGCGCACCTCCTGGAACAGCCGCGAGGACATGCCGCCGCCGAACAGCATCGAGAAGACCTGCCCGGCGTAGTAGTCGGGGTCCTCGATGCCCAGGCCGTCGAAGCCGAGCAGCAGGTGGAGTTGCTCGAGGTCGCGCTCGTAGCGGCCCTCGCCGCCCCGGTAGCTGGGCGGCGTCTGCTCGGCCTGGCACTCGGCGCGGTGCGCGCCGAAGGCGGACTCCGCCAGCTCGACCAGCCGGCCATGCTCGAGCCGCCCGGCCGCCGAGAGCACCATGCGGCGGGCGCCGTAGCGGGTCTGCTGGTAGTCGAAGAGGGCCTGGCGCGGCAGGCTGGCGATGATCTCGGCGCGCCCGAGCACCGGCCAGCCGAGCGGCTGGTCGGGGTAGGCGACCTCCTGGAAGTAGTCGAAGACGATGTCGTCGGGGGTGTCCTCGGCCTGGCCGAGCTCCTGGAGCACGACCGCGCGCTCGCGCTTGAGCTCCTCCTCCTCGAAAGTCGAGTGCTGCAGGATGTCGGCCAGCAGGTCGAGGGCGAGCGGCAGGTCGTCGGACAGAATCTTGGCGTAGTAGGCGGTGGTCTCGCGGCCGGTGTAGGCGTTGAGGTGGCCGCCGACGGCCTCGATCTCCTCGGCGATCGCCTGGGCCGAGCGCCGAGCCGTGCCCTTGAAGGCCATGTGCTCGAGCAGGTGGGCGACGCCGTTGGCCGTGGCCGGCTCGTGGCGGGTGCCGACGCCGACCCAGACGCCGACCGAGACGGACTCGACCGTGTCCATGCGGTCGCTGGCGACGGTCAGGCCGTTCGAGAGGTGGCTCACGGTGACGCTCATGCCGGTGCTCCTGCCAGGGCGGAGCGCGCCCGGATGTGTGTCTTCAGCGCCTCGGCGTCGACCGGCAGGCGGTCGTAGCGCTCCGGGCGGGCGTAGAGGTCGGCCAGCCGCGCCGGCAGCGGCGGCCGCTCGCCCGTCGCCTGCTCGACGGCGTCGGGGAACTTGGCGGGGTGGGCGGTGCCGAGCGCGACCAGCGGCACCGCGCGGTCGAGCTCGAGGCCGCGCGCCGCGGCGGTCGCTACGGCGGTGTGGGGGTCGAGGAGCTGCCCGCTCTCGCGCCGGCGCAGCGCCATCTCCTGGAGCGTGCCGGCGTCGTCGAGGCGGAAGCCCTGGAAATCGCAGCGCATCGCCTGCCAGAGCTGGCGGGCGGGCGCGACGCGGCGCTGGTCGCGGAAGCGCGTCAGCAGGTCGCGCACCAGGTCGCCGTCGCGGTCGGCGGCCTCGAACAGCAGGCGCTCGAAGTTGCTCGAGACCTGGATGTCCATGGAAGGCGACAGGGTCGGCACCACCGCCTCCATGGCCAGCTCGCCGCCCTCGAAGAAGCGGGCCAGGATGTCGTTGGCGTTGGAGGCGACGACCAGCCGCTCGATCGGCAGGCCCATGCGCTTGGCGGCGTAGCCGGCGAAGACGTTGCCGAAGTTGCCGGTCGGCACCAGGAAGCTCAGCGGCCGGGCGCCGGCGCCGAGCGCGAGGCCGGCGGCGAAGTAGTAGACGATCTGGGCCATGATCCTGGCCCAGTTGATCGAGTTGACCGCCGAGAGCGGCACCTCGGCGCGGAAGCCGCGGTCGTTGAAGAGCGCCTTCACCAGGTCCTGGCAGTCGTCGAAGCTGCCGGCGACCGCGATGTTGTGGATGTTGGCGGCGTCGACCGTGGTCATCTGCCGGCGCTGGACCTCGCTGGTCCGGCCCTCGGGGTGCAGCATGAAGACCTCGACCCGGGCGCGGTCGCGGCAGGCCTCGATCGCCGCGGAGCCGGTGTCGCCCGAGGTCGCGCCGACGATCGTCAGATGCTGGCCGCGCGCGGCCAGGACGGCGTCGAACAGCGGGCCGAGCAGCTGCAGGGCGACGTCCTTGAAGGCCAGCGTCGGGCCGTGGAACAGCTCGAGCAGCCAGAGCCGCTCGTCGAGCTGGCGCAGCGGCGTCACCGCGGCATGCTCGAAGCCGGCATAGGCCTCGGCGACCAGCAGGTCGAAGCGCTCGGCGACCACGGAGCCGGCGACGAAGGGCCGCATGATGCGGGCCGCCAGCTCTGGGTAGGGCAGGCCGGCCAGCGCCTGCAGGTCGGCGGCCGAAAAATGCGGCCAGGCCTCGGGCAGGTAGAGGCCGCCGTCCGAGGCCAGGCCGGTCAGCAGGACGTCGTCGAAACCGAGGACCGGGGCCTGGCCCCGGGTCGAGCAGTAGCGCATGCGGGCTTCCAATGAACGGGCGAGGGCACTCTATGGGCGGCGGCCGGCCGGCGGCAAGGCGAAGCGGGCTCAGTCGTCGAGGTAGCGGGCCTTCAGATGGGCCTTGAAGACCGCCGGGTCGAGGGGCCGGCCGGTCGCCTGCTCGACCAGCTCGGTGGTGCTCCAGCGCGAGCCCTGGCCGTGGACCTTCTCGCGCAGCCAGCCGAGCAGGGGCGCGAAGTCGCCCTGCCCGATCGCCGCCGGGATCTCCGGCCGGTCTCGGCGCGCCGCCTCGAACAGCTGCGCCGCGATCACGGCGCCCACGGTGTAGGTCGGGAAGTAGCCGAAACCGCCGTCGTACCAGTGGATGTCCTGCAGGCAGCCGAGGCGGTCGTCGGGCGGGACGCTGCCGAACAGCTGGCGGAAGCCCTCGTTCCAGGCGCCCGGCAGCTCCTCGAGCGAGAGGTCGTCGGCGATCAGCGCGCGCTCCAGGCGGTAGCGCAGGATGACGTGCGCCGGGTAGGTGACCTCGTCGGCCTCGACCCGGATGAAGCCCGGCTCGACCCGGTGGTAGAGGCGCAGCAGGTTGTCCGGCTCCCAGAGCGGCCCGCTGCCGCCCAGCTCCTCGCGCGCCAGCGGCGCCAGGAAGCCGGCGAACTCGCGGCTGCGGCAGGCCTGCATCTCCATCAGCAGCGACTGGCTCTCGTGCAGGGCCATGCCGCGCGCCCGGCCGACCGGCTGCAACCGCCAGGCGGCCGGCAGGCCGCGCTCGTAGAGCGCGTGGCCGGTCTCGTGCAGCACGCCCATCATGGCGCTGGCGAAGTCGCTCTCGTCGTAGCGCGTGGTGATCCGCACGTCCTCGGGCACGCCGCCGCAGAAGGGATGCGCCGAGGTGTCGAGGCGGCCGTGGTCGAACTCGAAGCCGACGGCGGCCATCAGGCGCTCGGCCAGCCGCTTCTGGCGCGCCGCCGGGAAGGGTCCCGGCGGCAGCTCGCCCTGGGGCCGGCCCGCCTGGCGCTCCAGCACGCCGCCCAGGAAGTCCGGCAGGAAGCCGGCCAGGTCGTCGAACAGCGGATCGATCCGGTCGAGGGTCAGGCCGGCCTCGTACTCGTCGACCAGCGCCTCGTAGGGCGACAGGCCGAGCGACTCGGCCTTGGCCTCGGCCTTGCGCCGGACCAGGGACAGCAGCTCGGCGAGCAGCGGCCTGACGGCCTCGTAGTCGCCGGCCGGGCGCGCCGCCCGCCAGGCCATCTCGCAGCGCCGGCCGGCGCGCGACAGGGCCTCGACCAGGCTGCCCTCGAGCGCCGTGGCATGGCGCCAGTCGCGGCGCATCTCGCGCAGGTTGGCGCGCTGCCAGCCGTCGAGGCCTGCGGCCTCGGCTTCGGCCTGCTCCAGCAGGTCCCCGGTCTCGGGCGCGGCGACCAGCTCGTGGCCCAGCAGGTCCAGGGTCGCGAGCTGCTCGGCGCGCGCCGCGGCGCCGCCCGCCGGCATCATCGCCGACATGTCCCAGTGCAGCAGGCCGCCGGCTTCCGCCAGGACCTCGCGGCGGCGGAAGCGTGCCTCCAGGCGGTCGTAGGCGCTGTCGCTCATAAGTCTCCCATCCTCGTGCTCCGGCCCCTATAACCGGGGCCGGCCTTATAACCTGGGGCCGGGGACCAAGGAACGGGAGGGATGGCATGGCAGGCAAGCTGCCCCAGAGCGACGCGCGCGGCGCGCGCGGCGGAAGCGGAGCCGGCGGCGCCGGCTGGCAGGCCGAGGCGGAGGAGGACGCCGCCCTGGCCAGCTATGCGATCGACCGCCCGCGGGCCTGGTTCCTGCTCGCCACCCACTGCCTGCTGCCCGCCTTCATCCTCTGGCGCATGCTGCAGGGCGAGGGCGTGGCGCGCGAGGACCTGGTGGCCCTGCTCGTCGTCGCCGCCGTCTTCGGCTTCGCCGGCTGGTCGGTGGTGCGCGAGCTGCGCGCGCCGGGCCCGGCCCTGGTGCTGGAGCGCGACGGCTTTCGCGACCTCCGCCGCGGTCCCGACCTGGTGCCCTGGGAGCAGGTCATGGAAGCCAGCATGAAGCGCGGAATCCTCTCGCGCGGCGTCAAAATCGTGCTGGCCGACGGCAGCCGGGCCGACATCGACACCTCGCTGCTGAGGATCCGGCCGCGCAAGCTGACCGGCGAGATCGTCGAGGCGCTGCGCCGCTGGCAGGCGACCCACGAGGCGGCCGAGGAGGCCGAGGAGACTTAGGCGGGCCGCCGGCGCCAGACCAGGAAGACCGCGAGCAGCACGACCGCCAGGGCGAACCAGGTCAGGGCGTACTCCAGGTGGTTGTCGCTGATGGCGATGCGGGTGCGGCCGCCCTCGGGCCAGATGCCGGGGTGCTGGCCGGGCAGCGCCGCGAGGTAGAAGTCCGTGATCGGCCGCTCCAGGCCGGCGGCCGCCGCCATGGCGGGCAGGTCGAGCCAGAGCCAGCGGTTGCCGGCCGGGTCGTTGGTCGGCTCCAGCCAGGCGCTGCCGCTCCAGCCGCCGAGCCGGACCAGCCCGACCTGGGAAACCTCGCCCTCGAGCAGGCTCTCCGGCCGGCTCTCCGGAGCCAGGGCCTCGGGCGGCAGCCAGCCGCGGTCGATCAGCAGGGTGCGCCCGTCGGCCAGGCGGAAGGGCGTCACCAGGTGCAGGCCGACGACGCCCTCGCGGGTCCGCGAGACCAGGTGCAGCGAGCGGTCGTGGAGATAGCGGCCCTCGACGCGCAGCGGCCGGAACTCCAGCTCGGCCGGCTCGAGGGGCGCCGCCGCCGCCAGCGGCAGCGGCTCGGCGCTCCTGCTTTGCTCGAGCTCGGCGAGCAGGCCCTGCTTCCACTCCAGGCGCTGCAGCTGCCAGACGCCGAGACCGACCAGCAGGGCGATCGCCGGCAATACGACGGCCCAGGACCAGGGGCCGCCCGGACGCCGCCCTGGGTCCGGCGCGGCCGGGCTACGGCTCATAGTCGCGGCTGCCGCTGTCGGAGGCGCGGTGCCGGTACTGGAGCAGGATGAAGAGGGCCTTGAGGGGCCGGATCAGCAGCAGCGTCGTGCCGAGCACGAGCGGCACCCAGATCGCCATGTGCAGCCACTTCGAGGGCTCCCAGAGGCTGTCGACCCAGAGCGCAAGCGGCACGAAGAGCGCGCCCAGTCCGAGGATCAGGAAGACGGCCGGGCCGTCGCCGCTGTCCGCCTCCTTGAGGTCGAGGCCGCAGTGCCCGCAGCGCTCGGCGACCTCGAGGAAGCTGCCGTAGAGCTGCCCCCGTCCGCAGCGGGGGCAGCGGCAGCGAAGCGCGGCCGTGAGCGGCTGGCGCGGCCAGGCCGCGCTCACCGGCCGCTGGGTCCGGCCGATAGGTGAGCGCGTCGGAGCGCGCCTCGGTCCCGGCCGGCGGTCAATGGGCCGCCGGCGTGCCGGCGCCCCACCAGTAGACGCAGATGAACAGGAACAGCCAGACCACGTCGACGAAGTGCCAGTACCAGGCCGCAGCCTCGAAGCCGATGTGCTTCTGCGGGGTGAAGTCGCCGCGCACCGCCCGGATCAGGCAGACGAGCAGGAACAGCGTGCCGACCAGGACGTGAAAGCCGTGGAAGCCGGTCGCCATGTAGAAGGTCGAGCTGTAGATGTTGTCGCGGAAGCCGAAGGCGGCGTGGCCGTACTCGTAGGCCTGGAAGGCCGAGAACATGATGCCCAGGACGACGGTCAGCGCCAGGCCCTGGACCAGGCCGCGCCGGTCGTTCTCGCGCAGGGCATGATGCGCCCAGGTCACGGTGCAGCCCGACAGCAGCAGGATCAGCGTGTTGAGGAAGGGCAGCGAGAAGGGCGCGAAGGTCTCGATCGAGACCGGCGGCCAGACCCCGCCGGTCGCCTCGACGCGCAGGAACTGCTTGGCCTCGTCGGGGAACAGGCTGGCGTCGAAGTAGGCCCAGAAGAAGGCCGCGAAGAACATCACCTCCGAGGCGATGAACAGCAGCATGCCGTAGCGCAGGCCGATCTGGACGATGCCGGTGTGATGGCCGTGCTTCGACTCCTGGATCACCTGGCTCCACCAGGCGAACATGGTGACCAATACCATGGCGACGCCGACCGGCAGCAGCCAGGCCGTGACGTCGTGCATGAACAGCACCATGCCGGTCGCCAGGACGCCGCCCGCGACGGCGCCGAACAGCGGCCAGGGGCTCGGGTCGACGAGATGGTAGGGATGGCTGTGCGCCTCGCTCATGGTCCTGTTCCCCTTCGTGCTGCCCGACCCTCCGGCCGGCGCAGGCTATAGCTCAATCGCGGTCACTGCGGAAGGGCGGCGCTCTGCCTTGCCGCCGCCTCGCGCGGCGGCAAGGCGCTGGTCGTCGCCTCGCCGTCCCGGTCGACCTCTGCCTCTGCCTCGGCGTCGGCGAAGAAGGTGTAGGACAGCGTGATCGTCCCGACCTCCGCCGCGTTGGCGTCCTCGACGATCGCCGGATCGACGAAGAAGGAGACGCCCATGTCGACGCTCTCGCCGGGCTCGAGGGCCTGGGAGGTGAAGCAGAAGCACTGCACCTTGTTGAAGTACTGGCCGACCTTGAGCGGCGTCACGTTGAAGGTCGCCACGCCGGCGGTCCGGTGCGCCGCCAGGTTCTCGGCCTTGAAGAACACCAGGCCCGACTCGCCGACCCGCAGCGTCACCTCGCGCTGCTCGGGGGCGAAGCGCCAGGGCAGGTCCTTGGCGACGAAGCCCTCGAAGCGGACCTTGACGCTGCGCTCGAGCGCCTGTGCCGGCGCCTCCTGGGCGACCTGGGTGGTGCCGCCCAGGCCGGTCACCTGGCAGAACACCCGGTAGAGGGGGACCGCGGCGAAGGACAGCCCGACCATGCCGCAGACGACCACGCCCAGGGCCAGCGCCAGCCGGCCGTTGCGCTTGGCGGAGTGGTGCCTGGAGGTGCTGCGGGGCGCGGCCATGGCCTCAGCCGCCCATCCGGACGATGGAGACCAGGTAGACCAGCACGGCGAAGCCGACGAGGGCGGCCAGGACGGCCAGGTTCTTGCCGCGCTTGGAGCGGTAGTAGGCGCGCCGCTCCTGCTCGCTCTGCCGGCGCTCTCCGGTCCCGGGCTGCGGATCGGCCATGGCGCCTACCCCATCAGGCCGGGCAGCAGCCCCGGCGCACGGTCGACGATCAGCGCGGCGAACAGCAGGAACAGGTAGAGGATCGAGAAGCCGAACATGCGCCGGGGCGCGCGCTCGTCGCGGGCCCGCAGCACGTCGAGCGCGCAGGCGACGAACAGCAGGCCGAGCAGCAGTGCCAGGCCGGCGTAGACCGCGCCGGCGACGCCGAGCAGCGCGGGCAGCGGTGCAACCGGCAGCAGCACCAGGGTGTAGAGCAGCATCTGCCGGCGCGTCGCCTCGGCGCCGGCCACGACCGGCAGCATGGGCACCCCGGCGCGGGCGTAGTCGCCGGCGCGGTAGAGCGCCAGCGCCCAGAAGTGCGGCGGGGTCCACAGGAAGATGATGCCGAACAGCACCAGCGGCGCGAGATCGAGCCCGCCGGTCACGGCGGCCCAGCCGATCATCGGCGGGAAGGCGCCGGCGGCGCCGCCGATGACGATGTTCTGCGGCGTCCGGCGCTTGAGCCAGAGCGTGTAGACGAAGACGTAGAAGGCGTTGGCGAGGCCGAGCAGCGCCGCCGCGGTCCAGTTGACCGCGAGGCCCATCAGCATGACCGAGAAGAGCGACAGGACGACGCCGAAGGCCAGCGCCTCGGCCGGCTCGACGCGGCCCTGGGGGATCGGTCGTCCGCGCGTCCGGCTCATCACCGCGTCGATGTCGCGGTCGTACCACATGTTGATGGCCCCGGCCGCGCCGGCGCCGATCGCGATGCACAGGATCGCCACGGCCGCGATCAGCGGGTGCGGGCTGCCGGGCGCGACCAGCAGGCCGGCCAGGCCGGTGAAGACGACGAGGCTCATCACGCGCGGCTTGAGCAGCGCGATGTAGTCGCGCACGGCCGCCTCGCCGGCGCGCCCCGCGCCGGCCGCCGCCACGCCCCGTCCGATCTCTGCCGCGCTGTCGCTCACGCTATCCCGGTCCGTTCAGAAGAAGGGGCCGGCCGGCACCCGAAGGCGTCGGCCGCTCGAAGCTCTTCGGCCGCCCTGCCCCGCTACTTGATCCGGGGCAGCTCGTTGAAGGTGTGGAACGGTGGCGGCGAGGCCACGGTCCACTCGAGGGTCGTCGCACCCTCGCCCCAGTAGTTCTCCCCGACCCGGCGGCCGGCCATCAGCACGTAGATCATCAGGCCGACGAAGAAGAGCGTCGAGGCGAAGGAGATGTAGGAGCCGAGCGAGGACACCTGGTTCCACCCGGCGAAGGCGTCGGGGTAGTCGATGTAGCGCCGCGGCATGCCCTGCAGGCCCAGGAAGTGCTGCGGGAAGAAGGTCAGGTTGACGCCGATGAAGGTCGTCCAGAAGTGCAGCTTGCCGGCCCACTCGGGATAGGTCCGCCCGCTCATCTTGCCGATCCAGTAGTAGATGCCGGCGAAGATGCCGAAGACCGCGCCCAGGCTCAGCACGTAGTGGAAGTGCGCCACCACGTAGTAGGTGTCGTGCAGGGCGGTATCCAGGCCGGCGTTGGCCAGCACGACGCCGGTGACGCCGCCCACGGTGAACAGGACGATGAAGCCGAGCGCCCAGAGCATCGGCGTCTTGAAGGAGATCGAGCCGCCCCACATGGTCGCGATCCAGCTGAAGATCTTCACGCCGGTCGGCACCGCGATGATCATGGTCGCGGCGGTGAAGTAGGCCTTGGTGTCGACGTCCAGGCCCACCGTGAACATGTGGTGCGCCCAGACGATGAAGCCGATCGCGCCGATCGCGACCATGGCGTAGGCCATGCCCAGGTAGCCGAACACCGGCTTGCGCGAGAAGGTCGAGACGATGTGGCTGATGATCCCGAAGGCCGGCAGGATCATGATGTAGACCTCGGGGTGGCCGAAGAACCAGAACAGGTGCTGGAACAGGATCGGGTCGCCGCCGAGCTCGGGATTGAAGAAGGAGGTGCCGAAGTTGCGGTCGGTCAGCAGCATGGTGATCGCGCCGCCGAGCACCGGCACCGCCAGCAGCAGCAGGAAGGCGGTGACCAGCATCGCCCAGATGAACAGCGGCATCTTGTGCAGCGTCATGCCGGGGGCGCGCATGTTGAAGATGGTCGTGATGAAGTTGATCGCGCCCAGGATCGAGCTGGCGCCGGCCAGGTGCAGGGCGAAGATCGCCATGTCGACCGACGGCCCGGGATGGCCGAGCGAGGAGGACAGCGGCGGGTAGATGGTCCAGCCGGTGCCGGCGCCGGTGCCGACGAAGGCCGAGCCGAGCAGCAGCAGGAAGGCCGGCACGAGCAGCCAGAAGGAGATGTTGTTCATCCGCGGGAAGGCCATGTCGGGCGAGCCGATCATGAGCGGGATGAACCAGTTGCCGAAGCCGCCGATCAGCGCCGGCATGACCACGAAGAAGACCATGATCAGGCCGTGGGCCGAGATGATCACGTTCCACATCTGCCCGGGATCGGCGGACAGCATGTTGAAGATCTGGATGCCCGGCTCGTCGAGCTCCATGCGCATCAGCACGGAGAAGCCGCCGCCGATCAGGCCGGCGACGACCGAGAAGATCAGGTAGAGCGTACCGATGTCCTTGTGGTTCGTCGAACAGAACCAGCGGACGAAGAAGCCCGGCCTGTGATCGCCATAGCCGTGGTCGTGCCCATGCCCGTGCGTGGCAGCGTTGTCGGTCGCCATCTCGCTGTCGTCCTCTCGTCTGTCGCGTCAGCGCGCCGGCGCGGCGTCGGCCAGCCGGGTCGGCCGGGGCGCCGTCGGCGCCTCGGCATACTCCTCGTAGGCCTGATCCAGCCAGGCGGCGAACTCTTCCTTGGAAACCACGTTCACCATGGTTGCCATGTTGTAGTGGGCGGTGCCGCAGAGCTCGGAGCACTGGCCGTAGTAGGTGCCGACCTCGCGCACGCGGGTCCAGGTCTCGTTGGCGCGCCCCGGCACGGCGTCGATCTTGAAGCCGAAGGAGGGCACCGTGAAGCTGTGCAGCACGTCGCTGGCGGTCACGATGAAACGCACCGTGGTGTCGACCGGCAGCATCAGCGGCATGTCGGTCGCGAGCAGGCGCGGCAGGCCCTGCTCCTGCGCCTCCTCGTCGGTCAGCGGCAGCGAGGTGTACTCGAAGCTGCCGTGCTCCGGGTGGTCGTAGCCGTAGGTCCAGTTCCACTGGTTGCCGGTGACCCGCACCGTCACCTCCGCGTCGGGGATGCGGTCCTGGGTATAGAGCAGCTTGAAGGAATCGATGGCGATGAACATCAGGATCAGCACCGGCACGACGGTCCAGGCGATCTCGATGAGGGTGTGATGGGTGCGCTTCGAGGGCGTCGGGTTCGCCGAGGCGCGGAAGCGGAACGCCACGTAGGCCAGCAGCACGATGACGAAGAGGGTGATGGCGACCGTGATGACCAGGAGCTCGTCGTGGAACGCCTCGATCATGTCCTTGACCTCGGTAGCCGAGGTCTGCAGGCCCATGCCCCAATTCTCGGGCTGCGCGGCGAAGGCGGTTTCGCCAACGGCAGCAAAGCCGCACAGCACGGCGGCGAAGACGAACCAGCGCATCGACTTCCTTCCCCAGTTTCCGCGGGGCCGGCCGCCGATGGCCGCCGTCCCTCCGTCGATCGCCGGCAACCTAGCCAAGTTGCCGGCGCGCCTCAAGCCGCTAGGACTGCGGCAAATTGCATCCTCCGGCGCCGCCCGCCGGCCCCGCGGCGGCAACCACCGGGTGCGGGGCGGCGCCGCCGGAACGGTAGCGGGCGACCGTCACCCCTCCGGCCGGCGCGCGCGCTCGGCGACCCGCTGCCGGACCCGGCGCAGCCCGACCCAGCAGAGGCCGGCGACCAGCGGCACGGCGAGGCCGACGGCGATGTCGGTCGGCACCGGCAGGCCGGCGGCCGCCAGGCCCTTGGCCAGGTAGGCGATCAGGCCGACCCCGTAGTAGGCGATGGCCGCCACCGACAGGCCCTCGACGGTCTCCTGCAGCATCAGCTGGAGCCGGGCGCGCCGGTCCATCGAGCGCAGCAGGTCCCGGTTCTGCGCCTCGAGCTGGATGTCGACGCGCGTGCGCAGCAGCTGGCTCGTGCGGGCGACCCGGTTGGCCAGGCTGTCGAGCCGCTCGGCGATCGCCTCGCAGGTCCGCATCGCCGGAGTCAGGCGGCGGTCCATGAACTCGCTGATCGTCTGCAGTCCCTCGACCCGCGTCTCGCGCAGCTCGGCGATCCGCTTGATGACGAGGGCGTGGTAGGCGCGCGCGGCGCCGAAGCGGTAGGAGGTCTCGGCCGACAGCTTCTCGATCTCGGCCGAGACGGCGGTCAGGCGGTCGAGCAGGGCGCGCTCGTCGAGGCTGCCGCTGTTCTCGGCCAGCGCCTGGGTCACGGCGGTCAGGTCGTCGCCGAGGCGAGACAGGTCGCCGACATGGCGGCGGGCCAGCGGGAAAGCGAGCAGCGCCATGGTCCGGTAGGTCTCGATCTCGAACAGGCGCTGCACCAGGCGCCCGGCCTGGCGCGGCCCGAGGCGGTGGTCGCGCAGCAGGATGCGCCCGAAGCCGTCGTCGTTGATCGAGAAATTGAGGTAGGCGCTGGCCGCGCCGCCCGAGACTTCGGTGCCGGCGAAGTTCTCGATACCGAGCAGCTGCGGCAGCTCCTCGAGCGCGACTCCCGGCACGTCCGCGGCCTCGATCTCCAGGTGGACGCCGACCAGCAGGCTGCCTGGCAGCTGCTCCAGCCAGTCGCGCGGCACCCGCTCGACGACCGGGTGCTCGAAGCGCCCGAGGCGGCCGTCGTCGCGCAGCGGCGCGCCCTCGCGGGCAAGGAAGGAGTAGCTGGAGAACTCGGTGTGGCGCTCCCAGCGCAGCCGGAAGGGCCCGAGGTCGACCAGGTGGAAGTCGGCGCCGTCGGCCGGCGGCGGCGCGCCGAAGCGCTGGCAGAGGCGCGCGACGTGGGCGCGGTCGGCGCCGGCGCTCTCCTCGCCCGAGAGCATCGCGAGGTGGGTCGCCCGCTCGCTCGGCTGCAGGTGCATGAAGGGGCGCGCGTGGACCTCCGCCGAGAGGCTCCGGCGCAGCGGATGATCCTTCATGCCCAACGTCATGTTCGCCCTCCCCGCTTCCCCGGCCATTTGCCGCCATGCGGAGCGGCGGCGCAAGCCCGGCGCCGGTTTCGCACGCTGCGAGGGGTGCAACGCGCGGCCGCGACCGCCATATGATGCCGCGACCCCCTTTCGTCCCCCGCGACGCCACAACGCCAGCCGAGGTAGCCGCCATGTCCCATCTCGCCACCACCGATGCCCTGTTCTACGACCGCGCCGGCCTCGATCGCGCCCGGCTGGAGGCCCTGGTCGAGGACGCGCTCGGCGGCGCCGACGACGGCGAGCTGTTCCTGGAGTACCGCCAGTCGGAGGCGCTGGGCTGGGACGACGGCCGGCTCAAGGCCGCCTCCTTCGACACCGCCCAGGGCTTCGGCCTGCGCTCGGTCGCCGGCGAGGCGGCGGGCTACGCCCACGCCAGCGAGCTCAGCGAGGCCGCGGTCGAGCGCGCCGGCGAGACGGTCAAGGCGGTGCAGCGCGGCTACGGCGGCGTCATGGCCGCCGGTCCGACCGGCACCAATCAGCGGCTCTACAGCGACGAGAACCCGCTGAACGCCCTGCCCTTCGAGACCAAGGTCGCGTTGCTCGGCGAGATCGACGCCTACGCCCGCGCCAAGGACCCGCGGGTCCGCCAGGTCTCGGTCGGCCTGGCCGGCAGCTGGCAGGCCGTGCAGATCCTGCGCGCCGGCGGCGAGCGCCTGGCCGACGTCCGGCCGCTGGTCCGGCTCAACGTCTCGGTGGTCATGGAGCAGGACGGCCGCATGGAGACCGGCAGCCACGGCTTCGGCGGCCGCATCGCCTACGAGAAGCTGGTCGACCCGAACGAGTGGAAGGCCGGCGTCGACGAGGCGATCCGCCAGGCCGTGGTCAACCTCGGCTCGGTCGACGCGCCGGCCGGCGAGATGCCGGTGGTGCTGGCCGCCGGCTGGCCCGGCATCCTGCTGCACGAGGCCGTCGGCCACGGCCTTGAGGGCGACTTCAACCGCAAGAAGACCTCGGCCTTCGCCGGCCTGCTCGGCGAGCGGGTCGCCGCTCCCGGCGTCACCGTGGTCGACGACGGCACGATCCCCGACCGGCGCGGCTCGCTCACCGTCGACGACGAGGGCACGCCCAGCGAGCGCACCGTGCTGATCGAGGATGGCCGCCTGGTCGGCTACATGCAGGACCGCCAGAACGCCCGCCTGATGGGCATGAAGCCGACCGGCAACGGCCGGCGCGAGTCCTTCGCGCATATCCCGATGCCGCGCATGACCAACACCATCATGCTGGGCGGCGACCGCGAGCCGGCGGAGCTGCTGGCCGGGGTCAAGAAGGGCCTCTACGCGGTCAACTTCGGCGGCGGCCAGGTCGACATCACCAGCGGCAAGTTCACCTTCTCCTGCACCGAGGCCTACCTGATCGAGGACGGCAAGGTCGGGCCGGCGGTCAAGGGCGCGACCCTGATCGGCAACGGCCCCGACGTCATGACCCGGGTCGCCGGCATCGGCAACGACATGGCCCTCGACCCCGGCATCGGCACCTGCGGCAAGGAGGGCCAGGGCGTGCCGGTCGGCGTCGGCCAGCCCTCGCTGCTGATCTCCTCGATCACGGTCGGCGGCACGGCGGCCTAGAGGCGGCGTCGCGCCCTCGAGGCTCAGGCCGCCGCCACGGCCTCGATCTCGACCACCCAGTCGGGATGGGCGAGGCCGGCGACGACCAGCAGGGTCGAGGCCGGCGCGGCGCCCTCGAGGGCGGCGTCGCGGGCCTCGCGGAACAGCGGCGTCAGGTCCCGGCGGGTGATGAAGGCGTTGATCCGCACCAGGTGCTCCGGCCCCAGGCCCTCGGCCGCCAGCAAGGCCCGCAGGTTCGCCCAGGCCTGGTGCATCTGCCCCGCGGCATCCTCCGCCAAGCCGCCGTCGGGGCGCAGGCCGACCTGGCCGGACAGGTAGACCCAGCGCCGCTCGGGCTCGACGGCGACCAGTTGGCTGTAGCGCGAGGCCGGCTGGGGCGCGCCCGTCGGGTTTTCGTGCCGGTGGATCGTCTCGACCATGGGAAAGCCTCCTTCGAAGGCGCTCCTGAGTTATCCCCGCCATTAACCGGGGCTTAACCTCCGGACGCATAGCCTCCTCTACGATAGACGTCCCTCAACATCTACTGTTTCCCTTAGATATCCCACGCAGAGCCGCGGCCCCCACCGCGGCTCTGTCGTTTCTGGCGCGTCCTGGCGTTCGCGGTGACCTCTGCGCGGGGACGGTCGTTTCTTCACTTGCCTCCGACTCCCGGCCACGGCGTATAAGCGGTCCCGCGATGCCCGGCTCCTCGATCCCATGACCGATCCCCTGACGGCCCTCAGGCCGCGGCGCAGCTGGCGGGAATCCCTGGCGGTCTACACCAGCCGGCGGATGCTGGCGGTGCTGTTCATGGGCTACGCCAGCGGCCTGCCGCTGCTGCTCGGCTTCTCGACGCTCAGCTACTGGATGGCCAAGTCGGGGGTCGACCTGACGACCATCGGCCTGACCCTGTCGATCGGCACCCCCTACGCCTTCAAGTTCCTCTGGGCCCCCGCCCTCGATCACCTGCCGCTGGGCCGCCTGACCCGCTGGCTCGGCCACCGCCGCGGCTGGCTGCTGGCGATCCAGCTGGCGCTGGCTGGGGCGATCGTGCTGCTCGGCCAGACCGACCCGGTGTCCCTGCCCGAGGCGACCTTCCTCGCGGCGCTGCTGATGACGACGCTCTCGGCGACCCAGGACATCGTGGTCGACGCCTACCGCATCGAGGTCCTCCACGAGGACGAGCAGGGCGCCGGCGCCGCCGCCACCCAGGCCGGCTACCGGATCGGCATGATCGTCGCCGGCGCCGGCGCGATCGGCCTGTCCGACTTCCTCTCGTGGGACCTGGTCTACCTAGTGATGGGCGCGATGATGCTGGTCGGCATGCTCGGCGTCGCCCTCGGCCCCGAGCCGAAGCGGCCGCCGCCCCCTGCCGAATTCGCGCGCAAGCAGGGCGGCTCCCTGGTGCTGGCGCGGCTGCGCCATGCCGTCGTCGATCCCTTCGCCGATTTCATGGGCCGGCGCGGCTGGCTCGTGATCCTGCTGTTCGTGCTGCTCTACAAGTACGGCGACGCGGTCGCGGGGGCGATGCACAACCCCTTCTTTCACGACCTCGGCTACACCGGCGTCGAGATCGCGGGCGTCACCAAGGTCTTCGGCGTCCTGGCCACGCTGGCCGGGGTCTTCGCCGGCGGCGCCCTGGTCGCGCGCCTGGGCATCCTGCCGGCGCTTCTGGTCGGCGGCGTCCTGCAGGCCGTCACCAACCTGCTGTTCGCGGCCCAGGCGGCGCTGCAGCTCGACAGCGTGACGGCGCTGGCGGTCGTGGTCGGGGCCGACAACTTCACCGGCGGCCTCGGCTCGGCAGCCTTCGTCGCCTACCTCTCCAGCCTCTGCAACGTCGCCTTCACCGGCACCCAGTACGCCCTGTTGTCCTCGATGATGGCCTTCGGCCGGACGATCTTCGCGACCTCCAGCGGCTGGCTCGCCGAGCATCTCGGCTGGGCCGAGTTCTTCGTCTCGACCCTGGCGCTGGCGATCCCCGGCCTGCTGCTGCTGTTCCTGCTGCTCCGGCTCTATCCGCCGCCCCCGCCGGTCGAGGCGCCGGCCGAGGAAGCTGCCGTCGTCCCACTCGGCTCCGGCGCCCAAAGACGCTAAGCTGGCGCCGCCTCGCGATCGCGCGCCCGCGCCGCCCTGAGAACAGACCTCCGAGAGGGCCGCCCCACCATGAGCGTCCGCAACCTCGACCGGCTGTTCAAGCCGAGCTCCCTCGCGCTGATCGGCGCCAGCAAGCGCGCCGGCTCGGTCGGCCGGGTGGTCGCGCGCAACCTCTTCAACGGCGGCTTCGACGGCCCGATCATGCCGGTGCATCCGCGTCACACGGCGATCGAGGGCACGCTCGCCTACCGCTCGGTCGCCGAGCTGCCGCTGGCGCCCGACCTTGCGGTGATCTGCACGCCGCCGGACAGCGTGCCGGCGCTGATCGACGAGCTCGGCGCGCGCGGCACCCGCGCCGTCGTGGTGATCACCGCCGGCTTCGGCGAGGGCGGCGACGCCCCCGGCCTGGAGCGGCGCCAGCGCCTGCTCGACGCCGCCAGGCCCTACACCCTGCGCGTCGTCGGGCCGAACTGCGTCGGGGTGCAGCTGCCGCGCCTGGGCATCGACGCCAGCTTCAGCCATATCTCGGCGCGGCCCGGCGACCTCGCCTTCCTGACCCAGTCGGGCGCGATGGTCACGGCCATGCTCGACTGGGCGACGCCCCGCGGCATCGGCTTCTCCCAGGTCGTCTCGCTCGGCGCCATGGCCGACGCCGACTTCGGCGACCTGCTCGACTACCTGGCCGTCGATCCCGGCACCCGGGCGATCCTGCTCTATGTCGAGGGCGTGACCCAGGCGCGCAAGTTCATGTCGGCCTGCCGGGCCGCGGCGCGCGCCAAGCCGGTGATCGTGATCAAGGGCGGCCGCCACGCCGAGGGCGCCCGCGCCGCCTCCTCGCACACCGGTGCCCTGGCCGGCTCGGACGCCGTCTACGACGCCGCCTTCCGGCGCGCCGGGGCGCTGCGCGTCTACACCCTGGAAGAGCTGTTCGACGCCGCCGAAACCCTGGCGACCGCCAGCCCGCTGCGCCGCGCCGAGGCCGACCGCCTGGCGATCCTGACCAACGGCGGCGGCCTCGGCGTGCTGGCGACCGACACCCTGGTCGACCACGGCGGGCGCCTCGCCGAACTCGCGCCGGAAACCCTCGCCGCGCTCGACGCCGCGCTGCCGGCGACCTGGAGCCACGGCAACCCGGTCGACGTCATCGGCGACGCGCCGGGTAGCCGCTACGCCGCCGCCCTGGAGGTGCTGCTCGGCGACCCGGGCGTCGACGCCGTGCTGGTCATGCACTGCCCGACCGCGGTCACCGATCCGGCCGAGGCCGCCGGGGCGGTCATCGAGACCCTGCAGGCGGCGCGCGCGCGCGAGATCCGCCGGCCGGTCTTCACGGCCTGGCTCGGCGAGGCCGCGGCACGCGAGTCGCGCAGCCTGTTCGCGGCCAACCGCCTGCCGACCTACGACACCCCGGAGCGCGCGATCCGCGCCTTCATGCACCTGGTCCGCTACCGCCGCGGCCAGGAGGAACTGATCGAGACCGTGCCCTCGATCCCCGAGGACCACCGGCCCGACAGCGAGGGCGCACGGGCGATCTTGCGCCAGGCGCAGGCCGAGGCCCGGACCTGGCTGACCGAGCCCGAAGCCAAGCGCCTGCTGGAATGCTACGGCATCCCGACCGTACGCACCCTGACCGCCGCCGGCGTCGAGGAAGCCACCGCCGTCGCCGGCGAGCTCGGCTACCCCGTCGCGCTCAAGATCCTGTCGCCGGACATCACGCACAAGTCCGACATCGGCGGCGTCGCGCTCGACCTCGAGAACGAGGCCGACCTGCGCCACCAGGGCGAGGCGATGCTGCGCCGGGCTCGAGAGGCGAAGCCGAACGCCCGCATCGACGGCTTCTCGGTCCAGGAGATGTGCCGCCGGCCCGGCGCCCTGGAGCTGATCCTGGGCCTCGTCGAGGACCGCCAGTTCGGACCGGCGATCCTGTTCGGCGCGGGGGGCACGGCCGTGGAGGTACTGCAGGACAAGGCGGTCGGCCTGCCGCCGCTCAACCTGCGCCTGGCTCGCTCGCTGATGGCCGAGACCCGGATCCACCGGCTGCTCAGCGGCTACCGCGACACGCCGGCGGCCGACCTCGACGCCATCGCGGTCGCCCTGGTGCGCCTCTCGGAGCTGGCCGCCGAGCTGGCCGAGGTCGCCGAGGTCGACATCAACCCGCTGCTCGCCGACAGCCGCGGCGTCGTCGCGCTCGACGCCCGCGTCAAGGTCAAGCCGGCCGGGGAGGTCGATCCCGCGGTCTCGCCGGCGGCGCGCCTGGCGATCCGGCCCTACCCCAAGGCGCTGGAGCAGGAGGGCGAGCTGCTCGACGGCACGGTCGTGAAGATCCGGCCGGTCAAGCCCGAGGACGAGGCGGCGGTCCAGGAGCTCTACCGCCACCTGACGCCCGAGGACATGCGCCTGCGCTTCTTCGCGCCCAAGGCCGAGATCGGCCACGAGTCGGCGGCGCGCATGACCCAGATCGACTACGACCGCGAGATGGCCCTGGTCGGCCTCGACCCCGAGGATCAGAGCCAGATTCTGGGCATCGCCCGGATCGCCGCCGACCCCGACGGTCGTACCGCCGAATACGCTGTCGCCGTGCGCTCAGCGGTCAAGGGCCGCGGCCTCGGCTACCTGCTGATGCGCCGCATCCTGGACTACGCCCGGCGCCGCGGGCTCGAGGAGATCCACGGCGACGTTCTGACCGAGAACCGCCGGATGCTGCAGATCTGCGCCGAGCTCGGCTTCGAGCGCAGCTTCGACCCCCAGGACAGCCAGCTGGTCAAGGTCGTCAAGCGCTTCGCGTAGCGGCGTGCCTGGAGAAGCTGCCTTTTCCGAGGACCGCCTGGGCACGCCGTCGGATCAGGCCGGCGCCGCAAGCGCCCCGCCGCGGATCGCCGCCGACAGGGCCTCGATCTCGGCGGCCAGCGGCCGGTCCTCGGCGAGCGCCGGGGAATGGCGGCGGACCCGGGCCAGCACCTCGCCGAGCGCCGGCGAGAGGGTGGTGGCGCAGCCGCGCAGCTCGACCGCCTGGGCGGCGATCACCGCCTCGATGGCGACCAGCCGCTCGAAGGCGGCGAGCAGGCGCAGGCCCTGGCGCGCGGCCAGCGGCGCGTTGGTCAGGGCGTCCTCGACGCCGTCGGCGTTGACGCTCGGCCAGATCGCGACCGGCTGGGCCGCCAGCAGGACCTCGGCGAGCAGCGCCTCGGCCAGCTTCATGACCGGCGCGAAGCCGTTGCTGTCGGCGCCGGGGCGGGCGAGGAACAGCGGCAGGCCGGTGAAGCGCTCGGCGAGCAGCTTCGAGCAGCGCGCGACCAGCAGCACCGCGACCTGGGCCAGGGCGCGGCTCAGGGTCTCGGCGGCCAGGGTCAGCCAGGGCGTCTGGAAGGCGCCGTTGGAGACGACCCGGCCCTCCCCGAGCAGCACGGCGGGGTTGTCGCTGGCGCCGTTGATCTCGGCCTCGGCGGCGGCGCGCGCCGTCTCCAGGGCGGCGAAGCCGGCGCCGTGGGTCTGCGGCAATGTGCGGAACGACAGGGGGTCCTGCAGCCGCCGCGCGGCGCCCGGCGCCTCCAGGCCGCCGCCCGCGAGCAGGCGCCGCAGCCCCTCGGCTGCCTGCGCCTGGCCCGGCTGCGGCCGCAGCGCCAGGGCGGCCGGATCGAGCGGCGACAGGTTGGCGCGGAAGCCCTCCATGGACAGCGCGGCGGCCTGCTGCACGGCCGTCAGCGCGGTCTCGGCGCGCGCCACGAAGAGCGCCGCCAGGGCACCCGAGAAGCTGGAGTGGTTGGCCAGCGCCAGGCCGTCGCGCGGCCCGAGCGCGAGCGGCGCCAGCCCGGCGGCGCGCAGCACCTCGGCGGCCGGCCCGACCCGCCCGGTGGAATCGACGAGCTCGCCCTCGCCGACCAGCGCCAGGCCCAGGGTCGCGCCGAGCAGCAGGTCGGAGGCGCCGATCGAGCCGCCCTCGCGGACCAGCGGCGTCAGGCCCCGCGCCAGGCAGGTCTCGAGGAAGGCCGCGACCGCCGGGTCGCAGCCGGCGGCGCCGCGGCCCAGGGTGTTGAGGCGCACGATCATGGCGGCGCGCACGACCTCGGCCGGCAGCGGCGCGCCGAGCGACAGCGCCCGCCCGCGCAGGGTCTGCAGCGAGAAGGCGGCAAGCTCCTCGGCCGACAGGCGCTGGGTGGCGCGCGCGCCGAGCCCGGTGTTCAGGCCGTAGACCGCCTCCCCCGAGGCCAGGGCGCGGGTCACCACGGCGCGTGCCGCGGCGAGGCGCTCGCGCGCCGGCCCGTCGAGGCCGACCGCCGGCCGCGCTGTCGCCGCGGCGGCGGCCAGAGCGCGGCAGGTCAGGCTCTCGCCGTCGAGGAGCAGGGTTTCCATGGCGCCAGACTGCCCGGGCCGCCGCGCCGGGGAAACCTGCTTTCCGATCCCCTCGGGCTCTGCCAGGGTGCCGGTCCCAGCGCAGCCCGAGGAAGCGGCCCGAAATGCCCGAGATCCACATCACCTACCTGAACGGACCCGACGTCGAGCGGCTCGCGCTCACCGACGCCGAGATCCTGGCGGCAATCGAGCAGAGCCTGGCGGCGCAGGGCCGCGGCGAGACGGTGATCGAGCCGCGCGTCCACCTGATTCCCGAGCCGGGCCGCATCGACGGACACTTCAACGTCCTGCGCGGCTACGTCCGGCCGCTCAAGGCCGCCGGCGTCAAGGTCGTCGGCGACTTCGTCGATAACTACAAGAAGGGCCTGCCCTCGGAGTTCGGCATCCTCAACCTCTTCGACCCCGAGACCGGCACGCCGACCGCCATCGTCGACGCCACCGGCATCACCGAGATGCGCACCGGCGCGGTCACCGCGCTCGGCGCCAAGTACCTGGCGCGCAAGGGCTCGAAGGTCCTCGGCCACATCGGCGCCCGCGGCACCGCCTACTGGAACGTGCGCCTGCTCGACCACCTGTTCGACTTCGAGGAGATCCGCGTCCATTCGCGCCGGCCCGAGAGCCGCGAGGCCTTCGCCGCCCGGCTCACCGCCGACCTCGGCAAGCCGGTGACGGTGACCACGGACTGGCGCTCGACCGTCGAGGGCGCCGACATCGTCGTCGAGGCATCGCGGCTCAGCGAGCCGACGCCGCTGCTGAAGACCGAGTGGATCGCGCCGGCCGCCTTCGTCGTGCCCTACGGCACGATGAGCGCCGTCGAGCTCGACCTCACCGACATCATGGACAAGCTGGTGGTCGACGATTGGGGCCAGTGCAAGGGGGGCCCCTTCGGGGCGCTGCGCGAGCACGTCAACGCCGGCAAGCTGAGCGAGGCGACGCTGCACGCCGAGCTCGGCCAGATCGTCGCCGGCCTGAAGCCGGGACGCGAGAGCGAGACGGAGCGAAACCTCTTCTGGCACCGCGGCCTCAGCACCAGCGACGTCGCGCTCGGCGTCGCCCTGCTGGAGAAGGCCGAGCGGCTGGGCGTCGGGCAGCGCCTGCGCTACGCCTGAGCCTCCGATCCGGCGGCCGGGGCTACTCGACCAGCTGGCCGTCGTCGAGGGCGTAGCCGGCCGAGCGCACGGTGCGGATGACGTCGGCCTCGCCCTCGTCGTTGAGCGCCTTGCGCAGGCGGCGGATGTGGACGTCGACAGTGCGCGGCTCGACGTAGACGTCACGGCCCCAGACGGCGTCGAGCAGCTGCTCGCGGCTGAACACGCGCCCCGGGTGCTGCAGCAGGTAGCGCAGCAGGCGGAACTCGGTCGGGCCGAGGTGGACGTGGCGGCCGCCGCGCCGCACCCGGTGCGAGGCCAGGTCCATGGCCAGGTCGGCGAAGGTCAGGGTGTCGCTGGCCATGGCCGGCTGGGTGCGGCGCATCACGGCGCGGACCCGCGCGATCAGCTCGGCCGGCGAGAAGGGCTTGGTGATGTAGTCGTCGGCACCGGAATCGAGCCCGCGGATCTTGTCGGCTTCCTCGCCGCGCGCGGTCAGCAGGATGATCGGCACGCTCCGGGTCTCGGGCGCCCGGCGCAGCTGGCGGCAGACCTCGAGGCCGCTCATCAGCGGCAGCATCCAGTCGAGGAGGATCAGGTCCGGCGTCTCTTCCTTGGCCAGCACCAGCGCCTCCTCGCCGTCGCGCGCATCGACCAGCCGGAAGCCCTCGCGCTCCAGGTTGTAGCGAAGCAGCGTGACCAGGGCCGCCTCATCCTCGACCAGCAGGATCAGGGGCTTCATCACGCGCCGCCTCCCGCGCCGGGCCGGCCGCTGTCACTCCCGCCGCCATCGCCGCCGTCGCTTTCGCCTTTCTCGGCCGGCTCGACCACGGCGTAGCTCGAGGTGTCGCCCTTCGGCCGGCCGCCCTCCAGGCGCTCGCCCTTGACCAGGAAGAAGACCAGCTCGGCGATGTTGGTGGCGTGGTCGCCCATGCGCTCGACGTTCTTGGCGATGAACAGCAGGTGCGTGCAGGGCGTGATGTTGCGCGGGTCCTCCATCATGTAGGTCAGGGTCTCGCGGAACAGGCTGGTGTAGGTCTCGTCGATCTCCTCGTCGCTCTCCCAGACGTGGCGGGCGAGCGCGGCGTCGCGCGAGACGTAGGCGTCGAGCACGCGCTTGATGTTGCTCTGCACCAGCTTGGCCATGCGCGGGATCGAGTGGGCCGGGCGCATCGGCGGCAGCTGGTTGAGTGCCATGGCGCGCTTGGCGATGTTGGCGGCGTAGTCGCCGATGCGTTCCAGCTCGCCGGAGATGCGCAGCGCGGCGATGACCTCGCGCAGGTCGCCGGCCATCGGCTGGCGCAGCGCCAGGGTCTGGATCGCCCGCTCGGAGATCTGCTGCTCCAGCAGGTCGATGTCGCGGTCGCTCTGGACGACGCCGGAAGCCAGCGTCGAGTTGCGGCGCGCCAGCGCCTCGACGGCGGTCTCCAGCGCCGCCTCGGCCAGCCCGCCCATGCGCACGATGGTGTGCGCCAGCTCCTGGAGATCGGTGTCGAAGGCCCGAACGATGTGGTCGCCGCGTGTTTCAGTCATGTCTCGGAAGGCCTCTGGATGCGAAGTCGGCCCGGGTGGGTCCGGGATCAGCCGAAGCGGCCGGTGATGTAGCCCTGGGTGCGTTCGTCGCGAGGATTGGTGAACATCTGCTCGGTTTCGCCGACCTCGACGAGCTTGCCGAGGTGGAAGAAGGCGGTGCGACGGCTGACCCGGGCAGCCTGCTGCATCGAGTGGGTGACGATGACGATGGTGAAGTTCTCGCGCAGCTCGTCGATCAGCTCCTCGATGCGGGCCGTGGCGATCGGGTCGAGCGCCGAGCAGGGCTCGTCCATCAGGATCACCTCGGGGTCGACGGCGATGGCCCGGGCGATGCACAGGCGCTGCTGCTGGCCGCCGGACAGGCCGGTGCCTGGCTCGGCCAGGCGGTCCTTGACCTCCTCCCACAGGCCGGCGCGCCTCAGGCTGGTCTCGACGATCTCGTCGAGCTCCGCCTTGCCGGCGCCGATGCCGTGGATGCGCGGGCCGTAGGCGATGTTGTCGTAGACCGACTTGGGAAAGGGGTTCGGCTTCTGGAAGACCATGCCGATGCGGGCGCGCAGCTGGACGACGTCGAGCGAGCGGTCGTAGATGTCCTGGCCGTCGAGCGTGATCCGCCCCTCGACGCGGCAGCCCTCGATGACGTCGTTCATGCGGTTGAGGCAGCGCAGGAAGGTCGACTTGCCGCAGCCGGAGGGCCCGATCAGCGCGGTCACCTCATGCTCGGCGATGTCGAGGTCGACCCCGTACAGGGCCTGGGCCTTGCCGTAGAAGACGTCGACGCCGCGGGCGACGACCTTGGGCGCACGGCTGCCGAGGGCATCGTCGGGAGTGTCTCGGGAGGTCTCGAGGGCAGACATCGCTGGGCGTTCCCCTACCACTTGCGTTCGAAGCGCTGACGCAGGAACACCGCGACCGCGTTCATCAGGATCAGAAAGCCGAGCAGCACCAGGATGCCGGCTGCGGTCAGGGCCGTGAAGCCGCGCTCGGGCGAATCGGCCCAGATGAAGATCTGGGTCGGCAGCGCCGTCGCCGCGTCGGTCAGGCCGCCCGGCGGCGAGGTGATGAAGGCGTTCATGCCGATCAGCAGCAGCGGCGCCGTCTCGCCGAGCGCCTGGGCCAGGCCGATGATGGTGCCGGTCATGATGCCCGGCAGCGCCAGCGGCAGCACGTGGTGCAGGACGACCTGCTGCCGGGAGGCGCCGACGCCCAGCGCCGCCTCGCGGATCGAGGGCGGCACCGCCTTCAAGGCGGCGCGCGTCGAGATGATGATCGTCGGCAGGGTCATCAGGGCCAGGACCATGCCGCCGACCAGCGGCACCGAGCGCGGCAGGCCGAAGAAGTTCAGGAAGACGGCGAGGCCGAGCAGGCCGAAGACGACCGAGGGCACGGCCGCCAGGTTGTTGATGTTGACCTCGATTAGGTCGGTCCAGCGGTTCTTCGGCGCGAACTCCTCGAGGTAGACCGCGGCCGCGATGCCGATCGGGAAGCTGAGCAGGAAGCAGACCAGCAGCGCGAAGAAGGAGCCGACCAGGGCGCCGGCGAGACCCGCCAGCTCGGGAAAGCGGCTGTCCGGCGAGATGAACAGGGCCCAGTTGAACCCGGTCGAAACGACGCCCTGCTCGACCAGGCCGTCGAACCAGGCGATCTGCTGGTCGCTGACCCGGCGCTGCGCCTCCGGCGTCTCGCGCAGCACCGTGCCCTTGGCGAGTTGGTCGAAGGGATCGGAAACCGGAATCGTGATCTCCAGGGTCTGCCCGATCAACCCCGGGTCGTCCACGACCTCGTCGCGCAGCTGGAACTGCGCGCCGTTGCTGAGCAGGTCGCGCAGCTTGCGCTGCTCGCCCGGCGGCCGCTCGCCGGGCAGCAGCGCGTCGAGCGAGTTCATCAGCAGCTGGCGATAGTCGCCGCGGCTCGGATCCTCGGCATCGATCTCCGCGGGATCGATCCGGACCTCGAGCCGCAGGTCGGTCTGCAGGAAGCCCTGGGCGCCGGTGGCGACCAGGGAGGAGACCAGCACGCCGAGCAGGCCGACGGCGAGCGCGATGGCGGCGATGCCGTAGGCCTGCAGCCGGCGGTCGGCTGCGTGGCGCCGCCGGACCCGCCGCAGGTGCTCCTCGGAACGCCAGTAGGATTGACGCGACGCTGGCATCTCCTGCTCGCTATCGCTCGTGATCGCCGTCACTCGTACTTCTCCCGGTATTTCTGGACGAAGCGCAGGGCGACCACGTTGAGCGCCAGGGTCACCAGGAAGAGCACCAGGCCCAGGGCGAAGGCGGCCAGCGTCTTGGGGCTGTCGAACTCGGTGTCGCCGATCAGCAGGGTGACGATCTGCACGGTGACGGTGGTCACCGCCTCCAGCGGGTTGGCCGTCAGGTTGGCGATCAGGCCCGCCGCCATGACCACGATCATGGTCTCGCCGATCGCCCGGCTGGCGGCCAGCAGGAAGCCGCCGACGATGCCCGGCAGGGCCGCCGGCAGCAGCACCTGCACGATCGTCTCGGCTTTGGTCGCGCCGAGCGCATAGGAGCCGTCGCGCAGCGACTGCGGCACCGCGGCGATGGCGTCGTCCGACAGGGAGGAGATGAAGGGGAGGATCATGATGCCCATGACCGCGCCGGCCGCCAGCGCGCTGTTCGGGGCGACCGCGATGCCGAGCGCGGCCCCGGCCTCGCGCAGCGCCGGCGCGACGGTCAAGACGGCGAAGATGCCGTAGACGATGGTCGGCACGCCGGCGAGGATCTCGAGGATCGGCTTGACCGACCTGCGGAAGCCGCGGCCCGAGTATTCGGCCAGGTAGATCGCGCTCAGCAGTCCGATCGGGCCGGCGACCAGCATCGCCAGCAGGGCGACCAGCAGCGTGCCGGTGAAGACGGGGATCGCGCCGAAGGCGCCCTGGCCCGCGACCTGGTCGGCGCGGATCGCCATCTGCGGCTCCCAGTTCAGGCCGAACAGGAACTCGAAGAGCGGCACGCGCTCGAAGAAGCGGTAGGCCTCGAACAGCAGGGACAGCAGGATTCCCAGGGTCGTGACCACGGCGACGGTCGAGCAGAAGACCATCAGCCAGAAGAAGATCCGCTCGACCCGCTGGCGCGCCCGGAACTCCGGCGCGACCCGTGAGCGGGCCAGCGCCAGGCCGAGGAGAGCGAGGGCCGCGGCGCAGGCGACCATCGCCCAGGAGGCGATCTGCCGCCAGGCGAGGAAGCGTTCGGCCGCGTCGACCAGCGCCGGTTCCGGCTGCCCGAAGATCTGGCCGGCGGCGATGCTCTTGATCTCGGCCACGAGCAGGTTGCGTTGCGCCTCGCTGGTGCCCTCGACGAGCTCTGCCGGCAGCGAGGCGACCAGCAGCGATTCGACCAGCGGCCCCTGCAGAAGCAGCCAGGCCAGCACTAGCACGAAGGCCGGCAGGCCGGCCCAGAGGGCGACGAAGGCGCCGTGGTAGTCGGGCAGCGAATGGCTGTCGCCGGCGCCCGAGACCTGCGCGGCGAGGCGCCGGCGGCCCGCCAGGAAGGCGACCAGGACGGTCAGCAGGACCGCACCGAACGCAAGCGTCGCCATCGATAACTCTCCCGCAGGCGCGTCGCCGCCTGCTCCAGCCTGACGGACGGCTCCCGGGACCGGCGAGGCCCCGGGAGCCGCGTAGCGAGCGACCCGGTCTAGTTCGTGTAGCGGGTCATGTGCTTGCCGCCGAGGACGGCGTCCTGGACCTCCTTGCGGCGGGCGTCGCCGAGCACGACCAGGCCGCGCTCGCTGAGGTAGCCGCCGGGGCCCATGGCCTCCTCGCTCATGTACTCCTCGACGAACTCCTCGAGGCCGGGGATGACGCCGCGGTGCGCGTTCTTGAAGTAGATGAACAGCGGCCGCGAGACGCCGTATTCGCCGCTGTCGATGGTCGTCTCGCTCGGCTCGACGCCGCCGATCAGCATCGGCTGCAGGGTGTCCTGGTTCTCGTACAGGAAGGAGTAGCCGAAGATGCCGTAGGCGGTCGCGTCGGCGTTCAGCCGCTGCACGATCAGGTTGTCGTTCTCGCCGGCCTCGATGAACTTGCCGTCCTGGCGCATGCGCTGGCAGACGTCCTTCTTGCGGTCGCCCTCGAGCGCCTCGAGCGCGGGGAAGGTCTCGCAGCCCTCCTCCATGACCAGCTCGACCCAGGCGTCGCGGGTGCCGGAGGTCGGCGGCGGGCCGAACACCTGGATCTCGACGTCGGGCAGCGAGCCGTCGATCTCGGACCACTTGGTGTAGGGGTTCTCGACGACCTTGCCGTCGACCTCGACTTCGGCTGCGAGCGCCTGGAACAGCTGGGCCTTGGTCAGGTCCATCTGCTCGCCCTCGCGCGAGCCCGACATGGTCAGGCCGTCGAAGCCGAGCAGGGCCTCGGTGATGCTGTCGACGCCGTTGGTCTGGCAGAGCTCGTACTCGGACTGCTTCATCGAGCGCGAGGCGCCGGTCGCGTCGGGATGGCCGGTGCCGACGCCCTGGCAGAAGATCTTCATGCCGCCGCCGGTGCCCGTCGACTCGACGACCGGCGCCGGGCGCCCGGTCTTGTTGGCGAACTCCTCGACCACGGCCTGGGTGTAGGGGAAGACCGTCGAGGAGCCGACGATGCGGATCTGGTCGCGGGTCTGCGCCGCGGCAGCCGTCGCGCCGAGCGCTACCGCGCAGGTCGCGACGATGGCGAGGGTGTGCTTCATCTGAAGGTGTCTCCGCTTGCGTGATCAGGGAGGGGTAGCGAGCCTGCCGCGCTGCGCGACGGCTGGGCGGACCCTATTCCTGCGCCGCTGCCGATTTACTACAGGACTGTTACGCTTCGATGACGGCGGCGGCGGTTTCTGCGAAAGGCGGCGCCGCGGGCGGTGAAAGAACTGTTGCGCTGCTTCCGGCTCGCCTCAGCCGGCTGCGGCGGGCCCCTTGCCGGCGAGCGGTAGGTAGACCGTGACCGTGGTGCCCTTGCCGACCGTGCTGTCGAGGGTCAGGTGGCCGCGGTGCCGGTTGACGATGTGCTTGACGATGGCGAGGCCGAGGCCGGTGCCGCCGAGCTCGCGCGA
>NZ_JBBDQW010000053.1:0-29260 GCF_040905785.1 Tistlia sp. | reverse complement strand
CTGATGGAGGACCGCGCGACGCTGCGCATCTCCAGCCAGCACATCGCCAACTGGCTGCACCACGCCATCGTCACCGAGGCCCAGGTGCGCGAGACCTTCCGGCGGATGGCCAAGGTCGTCGACGCTCAGAACGCCGGCGACCCGGCCTACCGCCCGATGGCCGCCGACTACGAGGCCTCGGTCGCCTTCCGCGCCGCCACCGACCTGGTCTTCGAGGGCCGCGCCCAGCCGAGCGGCTACACCGAGCCGCTGCTGCACAAGTGGCGCCTGGAAGCCAAGAAGCGCGCCTGAGGCTTCCTTCTCCGGATTGGCGGCAAGGCCTGTGCCCGCTTCGCTTGCATGGTTCGACAAGCTCACCATGAAGCGAAGCTTAAGCGGACCATGAAGCGAAATTCAGGCTCGCCATGAAGCGAATTGCCGCCCCTTCCGCTTCATGGTGAGCTTGTCGAACCATGCAAGCGACCGGCGGGACGCCGGTTCGGAGGAAGGCGCCCAGCCCATGCCCTGGGTCTACATCCTGCGCTGCGCGGACGGCAGCTATTACACCGGCCTCGCGCAGGCCGACCTGGAGCGGCGGGTCGCGGAGCACGAGGCCGGGCGCTACGACGGCTGGACCGCGAAGCGGCGCCCGGTCGCGCTGGTCTTCGCCGAGGAGTTCCCGCTGGCCATCCAGGCGATCGAGATGGAGGAGCGGATCAAGCGCTGGTCGCGCGCCAAGAAGGAGGCCCTGATCGCGCGCGACTGGGAGCGGCTCAAGGAGCTGGCGCGGAACCGGCAGGGGCTGGCGTAGCGGCTGGGGACGGGCCCGCTTCGCTTGCATGGTTCGACAGGCTCACCATGAAGCGAAGTTCACCGTGAAGCGAATCATAGACGTTTCAGTAGCTTCATGGTGAGCCTGTCGAACCATGCAAGCGTCGCGTCGGACGCCCAGGAAAGCCCTTCGTGCCCGAGCTGCTCGATCCGACCCTCGCTTTCGCCTGCGCCCTGGTCGCGCTGGCGGCGGTGGTGCGCGGGTTTTCGGGGTTCGGGTCGGCGATGATCGTGATGCCCGGGCTCAGCCTGATCTATCCGCCGGTCGAGGCGCTCATCGTCTTCGCGCTGATCGAGACGGCGACGACCCTGCAGCTGCTGCCCCAGGGCCTGCGCGACGCCGACCGGCGGCGCGTGCTGCCGCTGGCGCTGGGCGCGACGCTCTGCCTGCCGCTCGGCTGGCAGGTCATCGTGGCGGTCGAGCCGGAGACGATGCGCCGGGCGATCGGCGCGGTCGTGCTGCTGCTGGTCGCGCTGCTCGCGCTCGGCTGGCGCTACCGCGGCGCGCTCGGCCGCGGCCGGATCTTCGCGGTCGGCTGCGCCAGCGGCCTGCTCGCCGGCTCGACCGGGATGGCGGGGCCGCCGGTGATCCTGATGCTGATGTCGACGCCCGGCTCGGCCGCCCAGGTGCGCGGCTCGCTGATCCTGTTCTTCGCCTGGATCGGCCTGGTCCTGCTGGCGATCTTCGCGCTCGACGGCCGCTTCGACCAGGCGGCGCTGCTGCGCGCCGCGGTCCTGCTGCCCTTCTACCTGGCCGGCACCTGGGCCGGCATGCGGCTGTTCCGGCGCAGCGGCGAGCGGCATTTCCGCTGGGCCGCCCTGGTCATCCTGGCCGCCGTCGGGCTCGCCGCCCTGGTCGCCTGAGCGGCGCTCGGAAGCGCGCTCGCCTCAACCCGCCGCCCGCTCGCGGGCCAGGCGGTTCAGCAGGTCGGTCAGGCCGTCGGCGGCGCCGCGTGCGACCAGGGCGGCGATGCGGCCCCAGGGGCCCTCCAGGGTGCCCGCCGTCATGGTGTTCTCCTGGGAGATCTTGCCGAGCTCGCTGTCGTCCGCGTCCAGCAGCCGCCAGACGATGGCGACCCGCTCCTGGCCGGCGCCGGCCGGGGTCACGGCGACGCTGCCCTGGATCGCCAGGTCGCCCTCGGCGCGCGCCTCGACGACCGGCAGCTCGGCGCGCTCCAGCACCAGCACCAGGGCCGCGGTCAGGGTCTCGTTGCCGTCGCCCGGCGCGCCGGTCACCGGCAGCACGGCGAGGCGCGCGCCCGGGAAGCCGGGCAGCAGCGCCTCCTCCTCGGCCGGGCCGAGCAGCTGGGGCGCCAGCGCCTGGGCGGCCTCGGCGGCGACCTCGGCCAGGGCCTCACGGTTGCCGCTCTGCCAGGCGCCGGCCGGCAGCGCGCGCTCCTGGCGGTAGGCGGCGAGGCGGCCCTCGGGCCCGTCGATCCGCCAGTCCGCGCTCAGCAGGTCGCGGCTGTCGCCGAGCGGCCGGATCGCGGCCTCGCCGCTCAGCCGCAGCGCGCCCTCGGCCTCGCGCCAGGTCTTGGCCAGCAGCCCCTCGGCGAGCAGCGCGTCGCGCAGCGCCAGGGCGAGCGGGCCGGGGTCGGCCGGCGCCGCGCCCTCGAGCGGCAGCACCATGACCGTGCTGCCGTAGGTCAGGGCGCGCAGGTCGACCGCCTTCTGGTCGTCCGGCTTGAAGGGCCGCGGCAGCGGCCCGCAGGCCGCGACCAGCAGCGCGAGCGCCAGCAGGGGAAGGAGAAAGAGTCTCGGCGGAAGGAGAGAGGACACGGGGTGGCTCACATCATCATGCAGGTGGCGAGCAGGCCGAGCAGCAGGAACAGCATCAGCGTCGCGAGGTGGGGCATGGGCGCGGACCGCCGGCCGCCTGGCTCAGCGCTCGACCAGCTCGAGCGACGCCTGCGACAGCGGCTCGGCGGCGCCCTCGGTGACCAGGGAGGTGCGGCCGTGGGTCATGGCCAGGCCGCGCTCGCTGTCGAAGATTATGATGTGCACGAAGAACACCATGCCCGGCTCCAGCACCACGGGGTTGCCGTGGTAGAGCATCGGCCAGTCCATCCAGTTCGGCGAGAAGGTGGTGCCCAGCGAATAGCCGCAGGCGTTCATGCGGTGCGCCTGGTAGCCGGCCCTGTCCAGGGTCGCGGCATGGGCGTCGAAGGCCTCGCCGACGGTGTTGCCGGGCCTGAGTTTGTCCTCGACCGCGAGCAGGGCCTCTTGCGCCACGGCGTGCATCTCGCGCTGGCGGTCGGGCGTGCCGCCGACCGTCAGCGTGCGCATCATGGCGGCGTGGTAGTGGCGGTAGGCGCCGGCCCACTCCAGGGTCAGCTGGTCCTTGGCGTCCAGCTTGCGCCGCCCCGAGTAGTAGCGGCAGAGCAGCGCCTGGGGCCCCGAGCCGATGATGAACTCGTTGCCGGGATAGTCGCCGCCGCCGGCGAAGACGGCGCCCTGCATGGCGGCCAGGATCGCACCCTCGTCGGCGCCCGGCCCGGCCAGCGCCAGGGCCGCCTCCCAGGCCTCGTCGGCCAGGCGCCCCGCGGTGCGCGCATAGTCGATCTCGGCCGGCGACTTCACGACGCGCTGCCGGCTGACCAGGAAGGAGGCGTCCTCCAGGGTGCAGAAGCCTTCGAGCGCCGCCTCCAGCCGCTTGCAGCTGCGCCCGGTCAGGCCGTAGGCCTCGTACTCGACGCCCAGCCTGCGCCCCCGGCAGCCCTTCTCCTCCAGGATCGCCCGCAGCTCGACCGCCGGCTCGGCCTCGGGGCCGTCGACCCAGATCCGGATGTCGCGGACCGTCGAGGTCTGCTGGGCCTGGCGCAGGTCGGGTGCGCGGGTCAGCAGCACCAGGTCGCCCTCGGCGGAGAGGTAGAGGCACTGGAAGAAGACGTAGCCGAAGGTGTCGTAGCCGGTCAGGTAGAACATCGACTCCTGGCGGAACATCAGCAGGCCGTCGAGGCCGGCCTCGGCCAGGGCCCGGCAGGTGGCGTCGCGCCGGGCCGCCAGCTCGGCCTCGGAGAAGTGCAGGGGCATGGGCTTCAGGGCTCCAGGTAGATCGCCGAGAGGCCGCGCCCGTAGTCGCCCTCGCCGCGCTTGACCGCGCGGCGGTTGCTGAAGAACAGGCGCTCCTCGGCGCAGGTGTCGCAGGGCAGGACCTCGACGCGCGTCACGCCGGCGGCGACCAGACGGCGCGCGACGTAGCCCTTGAGGTCGAAGTGCGCCTTGCCGGTCTTGCCGTTGTCCTGGAAGAAGGACTCGTTCTCCGGGTCCTGGGCCAGGAAGGGCGCCGCGAACTCCGGCCCGACCTCGTAGGAGCGCTGGGCGATGCAGGGCCCGACGCCGGCGACGATGCGCTCGGCGGAGGCGCCCAGCGCCACCATCGCCGCCACCGTGCGCTCCAGCACGCCGCCCAGCGCGCCCTTCCAGCCGGCGTGGACCGCGCCGACGACGCCGGCCGCGGCCTCGGCCAGCAGCACCGGCGCGCAGTCGGCGGTCAGGATGCCGAGCGCGATGCCCGGCCGGCGTGTCACCAGGGCGTCGGCCTTGGGGTTGTCGCCCTGCGCCCAGGGCGCCTCGACCGTGACGACGTCGGGCGAGTGGTGCTGCCAGACCGTGACCAGCCGCGCCGGCTCGATCTCGATCCTGGCCATCGCCCGCGCCCGGTTCGCCGCCACCACCTCGGCCCGGTCGCCCGAGCCGAAGCCGCAGTTCAGCGAATCGTAGATACCCTCGCTGACCCCGCCCTGGCGCGTGAAGAAGCCATGGCGGACGCCGGTCAGGTCGTTGAGGGGGCCGGTGGTGAGCATCGCGGGCGGAGTTTAGCGGAGACGGCGCGGCGGTCCAGGGGGGAAGGTGGGGGGAGGCCGACCAGCATCAACTACCGAGCTTTCTCGGGTTGACGACATCCCCAAACCTCACTATGTTCACGTCAGATAGGTGAGAGTCGTGAGATGATAGTGACGATGCGGAAGATCGCGGGTAACCGACGGATCTTGGCCGGTAGTAGTCAAGGTCGAAAGGTGCTGGCTGCCCTGGTGGAAAGTTCGCCGGCCGGCAACGAACCCGAGGTGGTCTTTATTGACTTTGCCGGAGTAGATTACGTGACTTCTTCATTCATTCGGGAAAGTTTGGCTTCGTACCGCGACTTCGCGAGGGCAAATCTTGGAAATGTTTACCCGATACTTGCGAACGCGAATGAAGAGGTCGCGGAAGAGATTGAATTTTTCGCGAGAGAACGGGGCGACGTCTTCTGGATGTGCTCCCTCGACTCGGAAGGAAATGCTACTGGTGGGCGCTTGATTGGGACGCTCGATCCCGCTCAGCGATCTACATTCGAAATCGTAGCTCGCATGGGCGCGGCGAGCGCTCCTGAACTAGCATCTCTGTTCAGGGACTTAGGTGTTGGCGCGACTGCCTGGAACAATCGGTTGTCTGCGTTATGCTCAAAAGGAATTCTAAAGGAGCGCCGGAAAGGTAAGACAAAGTTTTTTTCTCTTGCATTGGAGGAAAACAATGGGTCTTGACTATATTCGTCGACAGACTGGTCGCCCGTGGCGAAAACGCTGGCGCGCTGGACTTGATCGATTGAACTTGCCTACTCTCCTTGACATGCAGTTCAGAGCAACAGCTCGTACCATAATTGCCGATCTTAGAGGGCAGGGCTCGCTTAGGGTTGGCAATGCGTGCATCATCGAGATGTCGGATGAGGGTCTGCGAGTTACCGACGGATTGACAAGTATCGGCCTCGCGAGAGATCCCTCAGAAGATCTGCTTGCCGGCATTGCTGCTAGTGAGGGCTGTGCCGAGGGTGTCGTCGAATATGTCAGCATCTTCGGCGATATAGCGGAGATTCGACTGAGATGACTGCCGTCCACGAGTTCTCGCGCTCCGCGCCGCTTTGCGATGATCCGCGCAGGAATACCGGATCGCTCGGGTGCGCTGTGTGCGTTGACCGCGAGAGATGTGGCGGTCTTCACACTTCGACGGCCGTGTTCGACTGCCGTGACCTGTGCACTTGTGCGAGCAGAGGAGATTGTGATGTCGTGTGCCGGTTCAACCCCCATCACTTTGTCCGCAGGCTGCGTGAGGTGGGCGGGTTCGATTTGCACAAGGCTCCGCAGATTCTACCACTCGGCGTTCCGGACCTGCCTCTTGTAGTCCCGCTCATCGACCACCGCTACCGTCGAGTAGAGATATTGACAGAACCTACCGTGGCCTTGCCCCTGTACAAAGTGGTGAATTTGAGGACCGGTGAACTGCACGTGCGATCACGGAGAGAGCTACAGGACCGTTTTCGCATCCGGGAAGACGCTCAGGTATTGCTTAGCGGAGTCGGCCGGGATCCTGTCATTGAGCGTTGGTGGGAACTGCCGGATCAAAGCAAGCTCCTGGCGGAACTGCGCCGGCTTGGGGTGAGTTTGATTACTTCACCAAACTATAGCGTGTTAAATGACGTCCCACGCACCGACAACTTGTACGCGATGAAAAAGATTCTGCTGGCGTGGTGTGAGATGATGTCGGCGGGCGTGCGGACGGCTCTTCACATCAATGCGCGAACCGAAAGGGACTACGAGAGATGGGCGGAACTGATTCGGGTTCGGCCTGAAATTGAAACGATAGCGTTTGAATTCGGGACCGGGTGCGGAAGAGGCGACCGGATTGAATGGCACGTCGCGCAACTTACCCATCTGGCGCAATTTGTGGGGCGTCCGTTGGGTCTGATTGTTCGGGGTGGGGGGCGTAAGCTATTGGAGCTGCGGAGCGCGTTCGAAGTCACCCTACTCGACACGGACGGCTTTTCTCGCACTTATCGGCGACGCAAGGCGTATTTCGCCCCTGACGGGAGGCTGAAGTGGGCGAGATTCTTAACGAGGCCAGACGAGCCGCTCGACGAACTTATTGCTCACAACATAAGTTGCGTGCGAGCCTACTATGTGGCTATGGCGACTTTGCTGCAGCCGGCTGCAGTTTCTGCAGTCTCTACCGATCCACTAAAGCACATCGCACGCTGATGATCAGACCCGACAGATGCGGCTTCTGTGCTACTTCACACCGTCCGGTGAGACTCGGAGCATTGCCGCTTAACATTAGCGTGTAGTCGTCACTTCTAAACCGAATATCCCCATTGTAATTCGTCAGGGCTCTAAAGACTTGGCCGATCCCGTACCCGTGCCCCGATCTTCTGCTGTGCCTCGAAGCGCCGTCAGAAGCTGCGACGCGAAGCGCAGCCCCAGCATTTGGCAGGTCATTGAACTCGGGGTTCCGCTTCAGGCTTGCGTGGACGCCGACGCCAGCGTCCGCGATAGCGAATTCGAACGTTTTCGGACTGACTCCATACACAGCAATGCCGGTGTCTGCACGCCCGCTGTGCTCATAGACGTTATCTTGTAGCTCAATCAGGGCGCCAATTAGGCTTTCCGCTAGCCGACGAGGTACTCCCTTCCGTGCTGCAGCATTCTCCGCATGCTTGGCCCATTGATCCCACATTGTCTGGTCGTCTTGTCTCGGATCATGCCGGGACAGTGGGAATACGCCGACGAAGTCGTTCTGCCTGCATCCACTGATCTCACCAGATGATAGTGCTTTATCCAAAAGGTGCATGAGCTTCGCGTCAAACGCAACGTGCACATATCGTTCAGGGGTCGCGTGACGAGCCATCGCCATTTCCACGAGCGGGCCAATCCGTCCGGATTTTCTGACTACGAATCGGTCGCCTTCGTCGAGCTGCTCGTGCGCACACCCTAGCAGATCGTCAGCGACCGCGAAGCTTGCCGACAAATTGGAGAGAGTACTTGACACGCCATCACGCCTTCAGACCAACGATACACGCATACTTGCGTTCGAATGGTCGGTCTGACAAGCCAAACCCATGAATGCTTGACCAAATTACGTTCAAGCGGTCTGAGCCAAGCGAGGCTTGCTGGTCGGTCAGGAGATCGGTGGCAGCAGCTTGGCCTTCACGCGTCCAACGTACTCAGCTGGCTAGTTCAATGCCGGATATTGAAGATGGGCTGACACTGTGCCTTTCGCGTCGACCGTCGAGCCCTCCTGGAGGCCGCGATCCGCTTCCGGTCCCCAGAGGAAGGAGTAGCGGACGACCAGCCCGACGACGGGCTCAGGAACGTTCACCTGGGTCCGGCGCCGTACTCGGCCTTTTCGAGATCCGCGACGACATCGTCGGGCAGCTCGCCGACGGTCAGGATCTCACGCTGCCGCCTCTTCAGCTCTTCGAAGTGCGCGAACTCGCTTGCGGAGAGGTAGGCGCCGACAATGCGTCCGTGACTCGTCACCTTGACGATTCGGCCGCCGAGCGCTTCGTCCCGGTAGGCACCGAAATTGCGAGCGAACTTGCTCGCCGGGATGGTGAGCGTCTCGGCCATGGTGCCCTCCTTGGTTCGTCCCTCCATATACGTAGTTTGCGCAGATTGCGCAAGATAGCGGGGCGGTCATTTCCCGCGCCGAGGTCCCTACCCCGCCCCCGGCACCCTCGCGATGACCTTGATCTCGAAGTCGAAGCCGGCGAGCCAGGTGACGCCGACGGCGGTCCAGTTGGGGTAGGGGGGATCGGGGAAGATCCGGTTCTTGACGGCCATGATCGTCTCGAACTGCTGTTCGGGGTCGGTGTGGAAGGTGGTGACGTCGAGGAGGTCGTCGAAGCCGCAGCCGGCGGCCGCCAGGGTGGCGCGCAGGTTGTCGAAGGCGAGCTCGACCTGGCGCGCGAAATCGGGCTCGGGCGAGCCGTCGGGGCGGCTGCCGACCTGGCCGGAGACGAACAGCAGGTCGCCGGAGCGGATCGCGGCGGAGTAGCCGTGGGCCTCGTAGAGCGCGTGCCGGTCGGCGGGGAAGATGGGTTCGGGCTTGGGCATGGTCGGGTTTCTCCTGCTTGGGGCTGGCTGGCTCGTTCTCGGTCGTCATCCCGGGCGCTAGGCGAGCCCGAAAGCCTGGAAGGCTTTCGGAGCGCGAGCCTTGCGACCCGGGATCCAGCGGCACGAACGGCCGGGCCCCTGGATCCCGGATCGCTCGCTTTGCCGACGGCAGCGGAGCTGCCGGGCAAATCGGCGTCCGGGATGACGGGTGGAGAGCTCGGTGCGGCGTGCTACATACGGTGCGTATGTGAGATTGCTTGCATACGCGGCGTATGTCAAACCATATACGCGACGTATGTGGCGGGCGGCGGTAACGGGGACCAGGCGAATGGCGAAGCGGCGGGCCGAGACGAGGGAGGAGAACCGGGCGAAGCTGGTCGCGGCGGGGCGCAGGGCCTTCGCCGAGAAGGGCTACGCGGCCGCCTCGATGGACGAGCTGACGGCGGCGGCCGGCCTGACGCGCGGCGCGCTCTACCACAACTTCGGCGACAAGCGCGGGCTGCTGGCCGCGGTGGTCGAGCAGGTCGACTCCGAGATGGCGGCGCGCGCGCAGGCGGCGGCCGCCCGGGCCGGCGGCGGCTGGGAGGGGCTGCTGGCCGAGGGGGTGGCCTACATCGAGATGGCGCTCGATCCCGAGGTGCAGCGCATCGTCCTGCTCGACGGCCCGGCGGTCCTCGGCGATCCCTCGCACTGGCCCAGCCAGAACAGCTGCCTGGAGGCGACCAGGCGGACGGTGGAGCGGCTGGTCGGGGAGGGCGTCCTGAAGCCGGTCGACGCCGAGGCGGCCGCGCGCCTCTTGACCGGCGCCGCGCTCAACGCCGCCCTCTGGGTCGCGGCGAGCGAGAAGCCGCAGGAGGTCCTGCCGAAGGCCCTCGACACCTTCCGCCACCTGGCCGCGGGCCTGCTGGCCCGGCCGAGCCGATAGCGCACCTACAGCGGCAGGGCGAAGACCTGCTTGACGGTCTGGCTCGGCACGTCGGTCTTGACGTTCTGGATGCCGTTGCGGCGGGTCAGGTGGGTCGACTGGAAGCGCCGGTAGCCCTCCAGGTCGGCGACCACGACGCGGAGCAGGGCGTCGCTCTCGCCGAGCATGATGTAGCACTCGACGACCTCGGGCAGGCGGCGCATGGCCTCGATGAAGTGGTCGATCGTCTCGGCGTCCTGGGCGGTCAGCCAGACGCGCGCGAACATCGAGAGGCTAAGACCGACCTTCGCCTGGTCGACCACGGCGACGTAGCGGCTGATGATGCCCGCCTCCTCGAGCAGCCTGACCCGGCGCAGGCAGGGCGAGGGGGAGAGGCCGACGCGGCGGGCCAGCTCGACGTTCTGCAGGCGGCCGTCGCGCTGCAGCTCGCGCAGGATGCGCTTGTCGATCTGATCCAAGGCCATTGGCATCCTCCGCGCGAATCTGCCCGCTCGCGGCACGCGATGCCAAGTTTCGGCCCTGGCGTGGCATCTACGCAACCCCCTTGCCCGGCGGCTGGCGTAGGCTGACCCTCGTTGCCCCGCGGAGGGGCACGGCAGGGGAGAGAGCCCATGGACTGGGGCTGGGTCGCGGCGGTGACGGGCTTCGCGCTGGCGATGGCCGGCACGCCCGGGCCGAACAACATGCTGGTGACCGCCTCGGGCGCGAACCACGGCTTCCGGCGGACGCTGCCGCTGGCCTCGGGCATCGCGTTCGGGGTCGCCGGTATCATCCTGGTCGTCGGCGCCTTCGGGACCTCCCTGGTCGCCGATCCCCAGGTGCGCGTGGTCCTGAAGTGGGCGGGCCTGGCCTACCTCCTCTGGCTCGCCTGGCGGATCGTCAGCGCCCGGCCGGCGAAGGGGGCGAAGGAGGGGGAAGCCGGCCGCCCTCTCACCTTCCTGCAGGGCGCGCTGTTCCAGCTGGTCAATCCGAAGCTCTGGGCCATGGTCGCCGGCGCCGTCGTCACCTACGGCGGCACCGCCGCCGGCGAGGACCCGCTGGCGATCGCGCTGGTCTTCATGGTCGTCTTCGGCACCGCCGCCCTCGCCAGCACCCTGCTCTGGACCTGGGTCGGCGTGGCGGCGGGACGCTTCCTCGAGAGCGAGCGCAGCCTGCGCCTCTTCAACTGGGCCATGGCCGCCCTGCTGGTGCTTTCGCTGGTCCCGGTCCTGGCGGAATAGCAGGGCGCCGCTCGGGCGCTACAGCACCGGGGCGAAGAGCCGTGCCATCGGCGCCCCGTAGCGCCGCCACAGGGGCCCCTCGTCGAGGCCGGTCTCGAACAGGAAGCTCCTCTCGAAGTCGGCCTCCAGCATCGCCTCGACCTGGGCGGCGAAGCCGCGGTCGAAGACCAGGGCGGTGATCTCGAAGTTGAGGCGGCAGGAGCGGTTGTCGAGGTTGACCGAGCCGACCGAGGCCAGCTCGTCGTCGACCAGCAGCACCTTCTGGTGCAGGAAGCCGTCGGTGTAGCGGTGGATCTTGACGCCGGCCTCGCGGACCTCGTCGAAGAAGGCGAAGGCGGCGAGCCAGACCACTAGGTGGTCCCGCCGGTCGGCGACCAGGATGCGCACGTCGACGCCGCGCAGGGCCGCGAGCTTGAGGGCGCTCAGCAGGTCGACGTCGGGCACGAAGTAGGGCGAGGCGATCCACAGCCGCCGCCGCGCCGCGCCGATGGCGTTGCAGAAGAACAGGCTGCCGGTCTCCATGACGTCGGCCGGCCCCGGCGCCAGGATCATGGCGTCGAGCTCGGCCTCGGGCGCGCGCGGCTTCCAGTGCAGGGCCGGGTGCTCGCCGGTCGCCCAGTGCCAGTCCTCGGCGAAGACCAGCTGGACCTGGGCGACGACCGGCCCCTCCAGCCGCAGGTGCGTGTCGCGCCAGTGGCCGAAGCGCGCCGAGCGGCCGAGGTACTCGTCGCCGACGTTGAGGCCGCCGACGAAGGCGACGTGGCCGTCGGCGACTACGATCTTGCGGTGGTTGCGGAAATTGCGCTGGAAGCGGCTGCGCGGCCGGCGCCGGGCGTGGAAGTTCTCGATCTCGACGCCGGCCTCGCGCAGCTCCTCCAGGTAGCGGTCGGGCAGGCCCCAGCTGCCGAGGGCGTCGTAGAGGACGTGGACGTCGATCCCGGCCTCGGCCTTGGCGATCAGCCGCCGCTTCAGGTCCTGGCCGACGGCGTCGTCGCGCAGGATGTAGAAGGCCACCAGCACGTAGGAGCGGGCCTGCTCGATCGCCTCGAACATCGATTCGAAGGCGCGCTCGCCGTCGATCAGCAGCTCGGCGGCGTTGCCCGAGACCAGCGGCAGCCGGGCCAGCTCCTCGAAGGCGACGATGCGGGCGAGCGGGCCGCCGGGCGCGTCGGCCAGCCTGGCGCGGTGGAGGTGCCGCAGCAGGTCGAGGGCACGCACCACCGCGACCGAGGCGCGGCGCGCCGAGACGTAGCCGGGATAGCGCGCCTGCCCGAGGAACAGGTAGGCCGGTATCGCCAACCAGGGGGCGGCGACCAGGAAGATCGCCCAGCCGAGCGCCCCCTGCGGCGTGCGGGCCGTGCGCGCCGCCCGGAAGGCGAGGACGGCCCCGACCAGCGTCAGCAGGGTCGTCAGCAGGGCGATCAGGGTGTTCAGCACGGCGCGGCCTCCTGTGCGCGCCTCGCGTTGCGTTCCTCCTCGGCCTCGCCTTCTGCCCCGGCCTCGTCTTCTTCCCCGGGCTCGCTCGCGAGCAGGCAGGCCCAGACCGGCAGGTGATCCGAGGCCCGGCGCGCGGTTTCCGAGCGGTGGACGCCGGCCGAGTCGACCGTCAGGCCCGGTCCGACGAAGATGCGGTCGAGTGCCGCGACCGGCGCCGAGGCGTGGAAGGAGGCGACCGGCGGCGCCATCCGGAAGCGCTCGGCCAGGGGCGCCACGCCGCCGGCGCGCGGGCTCCACTCGTTGAAGTCGCCGAGCACGACGGTCGGAACCGCGTCCCCGGCGTCGATGCGCTCGAGCAGCGACAGCGCCTGGCGCCGCCGGTCGCCGGCGATCAGCCCGAGGTGGACGCCGACGACGCGCAGCGGCCGGCCCCGCACCTCGAGCTCCGCGACCAGCGCCCCACGCGGCTCGAAGGAGGGCAGGTCGAGGGCGTGGACGCCGTGCACGGTGACCGCCTCGCCGACCAGGATGGCGTTGCCGTGCCAGCCGAGGCCGTCGCCGCCGCCGGCGCCGCGCCGCTCGAAGGTCAGCGCCCGCAGTCCGGTCTGGTAGGGCAGCTCCTCGGCGGGCAGCGTGCTCGAGCGCTCGCCGAGCCTGCGGTCGGCCTCCTGCAGCGCGACCACGTCGGCCCCCAGCTCGTGCAGCACCCGCATGATGCGCTCCGGCCGTCGCCGCCAGTCGAGGCCGATGCACTTGCGGATGTTGTAGGTCGCGACGCGGATGATCCGCGTCACTAGGAGTTGCCCGCAACGGCCGCTGGACGGCGGGCCAGCAGCTTGGCGATCTCCGCGGCGAGCTGTTCCTGCTGGTAGGGCTTGTTGAGCCGCGGCAGGCCGAGCTCGTCGCCTTCCGGCAGGTCGGCGAAGCCGGTCGTCAGCAGGATCGGCAGCCCTGGCAGCAGCCGGCGGGCGGCCTTGGCGAGCTGCGTCCCGGTCATGCCCGGCATCGCGTAGTCGGTGACCAGCAGGTCGACGACGCGGCCGTCCTGCAGCAGGCCTAGCGCCTTGGTCCCGGAGCTGGCCTCGATGACCGCGTGGCCGAGGTCCTCGAGCATGTCGACGGTGCTCATGGCGACCAGCGGGTCGTCGTCCACGACCAGGACGGTCGCACGCGGGCTCGCCTCGGCATCCTCGGGCGCCGCCGCCGGCCCGGCGGCCCGCGCGCCCAGCACCGTCGCCGGCAGCCAGAGCTCGGCGCGCGTGCCGCGGCCGGGCTCGCTGGTCAGCCGCAGGGTCCCCTTCAGCTGTACCGCCAGGCCGTGGATCATCGAGAGGCCCAGGCCCGTGCCCTTGCCGGGCTTCTTGGTCGAGAAGAAGGGCTCGATGGCGCGCTCCAGGGTTTCGGCGTCCATGCCGTGGCCGGTGTCGCGGACGCTCAGCCGCAGATAGCCAGCCTCCGGCGCGGCGCTCTCGAACTCGGCGCTGGCAGGGGGCGCTGCGCTGTCGAGCTCGAGGGTGACGGTGCCGCCCTCCGGCATGGCGTCACGGGCGTTGACCACGAGGTTCAGCAGCGCCAGCTCGACTTGGTTGGCATCGACCAGGGCGGGCGGCAGCTGCTCCGCCAGCTCGACCCGCAGCCCGATGCCCGGCCCCACGGATTTCTCCAGCAGCGGCCGCATGCCCGAGACCAGCGCCACCAGGTCCGTCGGCTCGACCTTCAGGTCCTGGCGCCGGGCGAAGGCGAGCAGGCGCTGGGTCAGGATCGCGCCGCGCTCGGCGCCCTGGATCGCGCCCTCGATCAGGCGCAAGGTCTTCTCGTCGCCGTCCAGCCGCCTGCGCAGCAGGTCGAGGTTGCCGAGAACCGCCATCAGCAGGTTGTTGAAGTCGTGCGCCACGCCGCCGGTCAGCTGGCCAATGGTCTCCATCTTCTGCGCCTGGCGGAGCTGCTGCTCGGCGTGCTCGCGCTGGGCGATCTCCTCCAGGACGCTGTCGTGTGCGCGCTTGAGCTCGGCGGTGCGCTCGGCGACGCGGTCCTCCAGCGATTCGTTGAGCCGCCGCAGGTTGTCCTCGGCGGTCTTGCGGTCGGTCACGTCGGAGGCGACGCCGACCAGGCTGGTCGTTCCCTTCGCCTCGTCGCGCAGGACCCGGGCGCGACTCTCGATCCAGCGCTCGCTGCCGTCCGGCCAGACCACGCGGTGCTCGACAACGTAGTCTTCGCCGGTCTCGGCACTGTTCTCGAGGGCCGCCGCGACCCTTGCCCGGTCGCCCTCCGGCACGCCGGCCAGCAGCTCGCCGTAATCGAAGGGTGCGTCTGCGGCGCGCCCGTAGAGCGCCTTGCAGCTGTCGGAGCAGACGAGGTCGCGCGAGGCGAGGTCGAGCTCCCAGGAGGCGAGGTGCCCGGCGGTCAGGGCGAGGCGCAGGCGCTCCTCGCTCTGGCGCAGCGCGTCGAGCCGGGCGCGCGCCTCGAACTGTCGCAGCCGGCCGTTCAGGGCGGTGCGGGCGACGCTTGTGAAGGTGGTCGGGTGGAAGGGCCGCTCGACGAAGGTGACGTTGCCCAGCGCCTCGGACAGGCGGGCGGCGCCGGGATTGAGCTCGGCACCGCTGCCGCCCCGGGCGGTCAGGACGATCCAGGGCAGGTCCGACCAGCTCGCCTGGGCACCCTGCCAGCGCACGATCGGACCCAGGTCGCCGTCGCGCGCAGCCTCCTCGGTCAGCACGACGAAGGCCGTGTCGTCGCCCAGCGCCTCGCCGAGCGCCGCGAGACTCGGGCAGGTCCGGGAGGCAACGCCCGCCTGCGCCAGCATCCTGGCCGCCAGGGCGGCGTCGCGTCCATGGGGCGCCAGGATCAGCGCATGGCACCCCTCGGGGGGTACGGCCTCGGTCACCCCTCGTCACTCTCCGGCTGCAGGAGGGGGGAGGACCCGCCGAGATAGGTCGGCGTGCCGGTGAGTACGCCCTGGAACCCCGCGAGCGGCTCTCCGAGAGCCAGGCCCTCCCCCGTGATCTGGAACTCGCGAATGGTGTCCTCATGCTGCCCGGTCCGCTTCTTGATGACGGAGACGGCCCGCTTGACCCTGCCGAGCGCCTCGAAGTAGCGCAGGAGCACGACGGTGTCGGCGAGATAGGTCAGGTCGACCGGCGTCTTCATCGGGCCCAGCAGCCCGTGCTGCGCCACCGTGAGGAAGGTCGTGGCGCCCTGCCGGTTGAGGAACTGCAGCAGCTCGTGGATGTGGAGGATGAGCGCCTTCTCCTCCGGCATCGCCGCCCGGTAGCCGTTCAGGCTGTCGATCACCACGGTCTTCGCGTTCGAGTCCGCGACCCGGTCGCGAACCCGGTGCGCGAACTCGCCGGGCGAGATTTCGGCGGCGTCGACCTGCTCGATGTGCAGGCGTCCGGCCTCGCACAGCGCCTCGAGGTCGAAGCCCAGCTGGCGGGAGCGGTGGAACAGCAAACCGAGCTCCTCGTCGAAGACGAACATCACGGCAGTCTCGCCACGCTCGGCCGCCGCCGCGATAAACTGCAGCGTGAACAGCGACTTGCCGGACCCCGACGGGCCCAGGAGCAGGATGCTCGAGCCCTTCTCGATGCCGCCGCCCAGCAGGGCGTCCAGCGTGTCGATGCCACTGCTTTGCGGCTCGCGCGAGAAGTCTGTCCGATGCTCGGCCGCGACCAGGCGCGGGAAGACCTCGACGCCCCCGGTCTTGATGCTGAAGTCGTGGTAGCCGCCGCGGAAGGACTGGCCACGGTATTTGAGAACGCGCAGGCGGCGGCGCTCGGCGCCGTAGAGCGGCGCCGTCTCCTCCAGGCGCACCACCCCGTGGACGACGCTGTGCACCGTCTTGTCGAGGGTCTCGGAGGTCAGGTCGTCGACCAGCAGGACGGTGGCCCCGAGGCGCGTGAAATAGTGCTTGAGCGCCAGGATCTGGCGCCGGTAGCGCAGCGAGCTCTGCGCCAGCAGGCGGATTTCGGAAAGGCTGTCCAGGACGATCCGGGACGGCTGGACCCGCTCGATCGCCTCGATGATCAGCTTCGTCGTCTCGCCGAGCTCCAGGTCGGAGGAATAGAGCAGGCTCTGCTGGGAGTCGGGGTCGAGCAGGCTCTCCGGCGGCACCAGCTCGAAGACCTCGACCGAGTCCGGCAGCTCCCAGCCGTGCGAGCGCGCGCCGGCGCGCAGCTCGCCGGCGCTTTCCGACAAAGTGATGTAGAGGCCCCCCTCGCCGGCCCGCGCGCCCTCGAGCAGAAATTCCAGGCAGATCGTCGTCTTGCCGGTGCCCGGGTTGCCTTCGAGCAGGAAGACATGACCCGACATCAAGCCGCCGGCCAGCACGTCGTCGAGGCCGGCGACCCCCGTGCGCGCCTTGGCTGCGGGGCCGTCAGGGTTCTGGGGAGAGCGAGGCCGCATGCTCGTCCTGTTTACAGTTACGCAACAGAAAGACCCTCGGGCCAGGTGTTTGGTTCCTTTCCCCCGCCCGCTCAGCCCGGAGCAGGGAAGCCGGCCGGCGCCGGCGCCTCGGGCGCGGTCAGGGCCAGTGCCTTGAACAGCCGGCCCATCTGTTCCGGCCCGGTCAGCCGCGCCAGGGCCTCGGCGATCGCCCGGTGCTGCGCCTCGCCTGCCCCCTGCTGCAGCCGTGCCGCCCGGGCGCCGATGCCCAGCGCCTCCAGGAAGGCGCCCTGCCCGACCGGACCGTGGCAGCGCGCGCCCGCGGCCGTCGCGGCACGGCCCAGGGCCGCGAAGTCGACGTGGGCGGTCACGTCCGCCTCACCCGGCGCCTCCAGGGGGTCGGCGGGCGCGCCTTCGCGCAGGGCCTGCAGGGTGTCGCCCGGCTGCGAGGCGGTGTAGCCGTAGTCGAGGATCAGGGCCGCGCCGCCCTGCTCGGAGATGCGGCCGCCGATCTCGGCGGCGAGGCGCTCGCCGGCGGGGCAGAGCTCGACGACCTCGCCGAGCTCTGCCGGCGGCAGGCCGGGCAGGGCGCCTGCCGGCAGGTCGGGGCCGAGGCCCCAGGCCAGGCGCCCGTCGGGCGCAAGGCCGATCCGGCGCTCGGCCCAGCCGCGTGGCGTACGCTGGAACTGGCGAATCGGCAGGGCGTCGAAGAACTCGTTGGCGACCAGCAGCAGCGGCCCCTCGGGCACCTGCTCGAGGCGGTCGTGCCACTGCGGTGGCGGCCCGGCGAGGGCGGCAAGCGCCGCCTCCTGGCGCGCGCGCAGCACCGGGCTGGTCTCGACCAGGTCCAGCTCGACCGCCTCCAGGAAGGCCGGAACCAGGCGCGCGGCGCGCAGGGCGTCGGCCATCAGGGTGCCGCGGCCGGGTCCCAGCTCGACCAGTCGGACGCGCGGCGGACTGCGGAGCGCCTGCCAGCGCTCGACCAGCCACAGGCCGATCAGCTCGCCGAACATCTGGCTGATCTCGGGCGCCGTCGTGAAGTCGCGGGCCAGCGGGTCGCGGGTCGCGTAGTAGCCGTGGCGCGGGTGGCCGAGGGCGGCGGCCATGTACTCGGCGAGGCCGAGCGGGCCCTCGGCGCGGATGCGCGCGGCGAGCAGGTCCCGCAGCGCGCCGCTCATGCGTCCTTCGAGCCAGCCCGCGGCCCGGCCCGCTGCGCCGTGGCCACCAGGTAGATACCGAGCAGCAGCATCGGCACGGAGTAGAGCTGGCCCTGGGTCAGGCCGAGGATCAGCCCGACGTCGGTGTCGAACTGGCGGAAGACCTCGCCGAGCGAGCGCGCCACCGCGTAGCCGATCAGGAAGACGCCCGACAGCAGGCCATAGCGCTGCAGGCCGCCCTGGCGCATCGCCAGGAACAGCACCAGGAACAGCAGCAGGCCCTCCAGGCCGGCCTGGTAGAGCTGGCTCGGGTGGCGCGGCTCGGGGCCGGCCGCTGGGAAGACCATGGCCCAGGGCAGGTCGGAGGTCCGGCCCCAGAGCTCGCCGTTGATGAAGTTGGCGATGCGGCCCAGGAACAGGCCGATCGGCGCGGCGCAGGCGACGATGTCCATGATCCCGAAGAAGGGCAGCCGGCGGTTGCGGCAGAACAGGAAGGCAGCGGCGGCGACGCCGAGCAGTCCGCCGTGGAAGGCCATGCCGCCCTTCCAGACCATCAGCGCCTCCAGCGGATGCTCGGCGAAGTAATGCGGCGCATAGAACAACACGTAGCCGAGGCGCCCGCCGATCACGACGCCGATGATCGCCCAGAACAGGAAGTCGTCGAAGGCCTCCCGAGCGATCGCCGCCGGCGAGCGCGTCGTCAGCCAGCGGCAGTAGCGCCAGGCGAGCAGCAGCCCGAGAATGTAGGACAGCGCGTACCAGCGGACCTGCAGCGGACCGATCGCGATGGCGACCGGGTCGAACTGCGGGAAGGTCAGGGCGGCCTGGGCGGTCTCGATCATCGGGCACTCATCTGTAGGGGTCCTCGCCGGCCAGGAAGTCCTGCACGTAGCGGCGCAGGCCCTCCTCCAGCGACAGGGCGTTGTGCTGGAAGCCGGCGGCGCGCAGGCGGTCCAGGCGCGCTTCGGTGAAGTACTGGTACTTCTCGCGGATCGGCTCCGGGGTCGGCACGAACTCGACGCGCGGCTCCTGTCCCAGCGCCGCGAAGACGCCGCTCGCCAGGTCCAGGAAGGAGCGCGCCTTGCCGCTGCCGACGTTGAACAGGCCCGAGACTTCGGGCTGGCCGCCCAGCCAGAGCATCGCCTCGACGCAGTCTTCGACGTGGACGAAGTCGCGCAGCTGGCCGCCGTCGGCGTAGTCCGGCCGGTGCGAGCGGAACAGGCGCGCCGGCTCGCCCCGGGCGAGCTGGCCGAACAGGTGCCAGGCGACCGAGGCCTGGCCGCCCTTGTGGTACTCGTTGGGGCCGTAGACGTTGAAGAACTTGAGGCCGGCCCAGTGCGGCGGGTGCGGCCAGCCCTCCTCGACTCGGCGCGCGACCCAGCGGTCGAAGGCGTGCTTCGACCAGCCGTAGGCGTTGAGCGGCCGCAAGCCCGCCAGGTACGCGCGGTCCAGGCTGTCGTCGAAGCCCTGCGCGCCGTCGCCGTAGGTCGCCGCCGAGGAGGCGTAGATCAGCGGCACGCCGTTCTCGGCGCACCAGGTCCAGAGCTTCTGCGACAGCAGCAGGTTGTTGGCGACCAGCCGGTCGGCGTCGGTCTCGGTGGTGCTGGAGACGGCGCCCAGGTGGTAGATCAGGTCGAGCTCGCCGCCGCGCTCCTCGAGCCAGTCGTCGAGCGCCTCCGGGCGGATCAGGGCCTCGAGCTCGCGCTTGGCGAGGTTGCGCCACTTGTCGCCCTCGCCCAGCCAGTCGGAAACTGCGACCGGCTCGGTCCGCGCATCGAGTGCCGCGACCAGGTTGGAGCCGATGAAGCCGGCGCCACCGGTGACCAGGATCATTCAAGCCTCGCGTCGGGCGTCGGGATGTCGCTCCGGCAGGCGCGCCGGACTGGCCGGGCAGCCTTTTCCGGGCCGCAAGGGCCGGGTTATAGGCCCTCGCCGGTTGAAAGGGAAGGGCGACAGGCCCCACATGGTGCGGGCGATACCGCTGCCGCCGTGGGGGCGCAGCGTCTTGGGACGAGGAGGCGGAAATGCAGACCCAGAAGCCGTTTTTCGATGACATCGCCCGCATGATGAGCGGTGCGGCGGGCGTGGCGAGCGGCATGCGCGAGGAGGTCGAGCAGCGCTTCCGCCAGATGTTCGAAAGCACCGCCTCGCGCATGGATCTGGTCAGCCGCGAGGAGTTCGAGGCGGTCAAGGCGATGGCCGCCAAGGCGCGCGAGGAGAACGAGGCGCTGGCCAAGCGGATCGCCGCGCTGGAGAAGGCGCCGAAGGCCAAGGCGGCGACGGCGCGCAAGGGCGCCGCCAAGCCGGGCAACGCCGCGCGCAGCCGCAAGACCCCGGCGGCCAAGGCGGCAGCGGCCAAGTCGGCGGCGGCCAAGTCGGCGGCGGCCAAGTCGGCGGCGGCCAAGTCTGGGGCGGCCGACGAGCCGGGGCCGAAGGCTCAGCCCGGTACCTCCGGAACCGGCGGCCAGGGCTGACGCCCGCAGGCTCGGTCCCGCGCGCTTCATGACGGCGCGGTGAAGTTTCCACAGACCATTTGGCTTTCCCGGAATCCGCCGTTGCGGCGCGGGCGGACTGTGTTGCACGCTAAATGTAGTGGGCGCGCCGCTGCGTCCCTGTAGATATCGATGGTGCCACAAGGCGGCGCTCCGCTCCTGAGGCTCCCGGGCCTCGACAGTGCATGGGAGGCAGCCAGCATGGAACTGCTCGTGCAGGAAGCAGTCCTTTCCGAAAATCCCCTCGATCTGCTCGAAGAGCTGGTCTGTGCCAACGACTGGATTCACGACCGCTCCAGCGAGTCCGAGCTGGTCGCGCAGGTCGCCGGCCAGTGGTCCGACTATCACATCTGCAGCGTCTGGCAGCCCGATCTCGGTGCCATGTACATCTCCTGCCAGATCGACGTGCGCGTGCCGGCGGCCAAGCGGGCCGCGGTCCACGAGCTGCTCGCCCTGGCCAACGAGCGGCTCTGGCTCGGCCACTTCGACCTCGCGAGCGACGAGAACGCCCTGCTGTTCCGCCACACCATCCCGCTGCGCGGCGCTCGCGGCATCAGCGTCGAGCAGCTCGAGGACACGGTCGACACCGCCCTGCTCGAGTGCGACCGGGTCTACCCAGCGCTGCAGATGGTGATCTGGGGCAACCAGCCGGTCGGCGAGGCGATCGCCGCGGCCATGATGGACACGGTCGGCGAGGCCTAGCCCGCCGCCGGCACGCTTGCTAAACCCTCTCCTGCCCGGCCCGCTGCGCCGGGCGGGGAGGGGTCCATGAGCGAAGCGAAGACGACTTCCGAACAGGCGACCGTCAAGGGACCGCTGCTGCTGGTCGGCTGCGGCAAGATGGGCGGCGCCCTGCTGTCGGGCTGGCTGGAGGGCGGTACGCCGGCCGAGCAGGTGCATCTGGTCGAACCGAACATCGAATCGGTCGCCGGCTTCATCGGCCAGGGCGCCCGCCACCACCGCTCGGTCGCCGACCTGCCGGGCGACCTGGTGCCGCAGGTCGTGCTGCTGGCGGTCAAGCCGCAGATGATGGAGCAGGCGCTGGCCGACCTGCCGTCCTGGCCGGCGGAGAGCACGGTCCATCTCTCGATCGCGGCCGGCAAGCCCCTCGCCTGGTTCGAGCAGCGGCTGGGGGCCGCCGCCGCCGTCGTGCGCGCCATGCCGAACACCCCGGCGGCGATCGGACGGGGCATGTCGGTGCTGGTCGCCGCGCCGCGCGTCGACGCCGCCCAGCGCGCGCTCTGCACCAGCCTTATGGAGGCGGTGGGCGAGGTCGATTGGGTCGAGGACGAGGCCCTGATCGACGTCGTGACGGCCCTGTCGGGCGGCGGGCCGGCCTACGTCTTCCTGCTGGCCGAGGTGCTTGCCGCGGCCGGCGTCAAGGCGGGGCTGCCGGAGCAGCTGGCGGAGCGCTTGGCGCGGGTCACCGTCGCCGGCTCCGGCGAGCTTCTGCACCGCTCTCCCGAGGCCGCGGCCGTTCTGCGCCGCAACGTCACCAGCCCGGCCGGAACGACCCAGGAGGCGCTCGAGGTGCTGATGGCCGAGGGCGGCCTGCAAGCGCTGTTCGACGAGGCCCTCGCGGCGGCGACCCGGCGCAGCCGGGAGCTGGCGCAGTGAGCGAGGCTGCCGGCAAGAGCGGACTCAAGGCCAGCGCGCGGCGGGTCCAGGAGGCACTCGCCGGTCTCGGCCTCGATTTCGAGGTCCGCGAGTTCCCGGAAAGCACCCGCACCTCGGCCGAGGCCGCCGCGGCCGTCGGCTGCGCGGTCGGCCAGATCGCCAAGTCGCTGATCTTCAGGGGCAAGGCCAGTGGCCGGCCGGTCCTGGTCGTGGCCAGCGGCAGCAACCGCGTGGACGAGGCAAAGGTCGCGGCGGCGGTCGGCGAGGCGATCGGGCGGGCCGACGCCGCCTTCGTGCGCGAGCGCACGGGTTTCGCGATCGGCGGGGTGCCGCCGCTCGGCCATCTGGAGCCGCCGCTCGTCGTGCTCGACCGCGACCTCGAGGCCCATGCCGAGATCTGGGCCGCGGCGGGCACGCCCAACGCCGTCTTCCGGCTCAGCCCGCGCGACCTGCCGCGCATTGCAGGGGGCCGCTTCGCCGAGATTCGACAGGCCTAGCCGATTGGAACCCGGCGGTCGGCACCCCAATTGAGGTAGCGACCAGGAGGTTCAATGGCGACCAGGAAACAGAAGCCGCCTGCCCAGGAGGCGGCGATCGACGCCGCCCTGGCCCTCGCCGCGGAGCGGGACTGGGCCGACATCGGCCTCGCCGAGATCGCCGAGGCGGCAGGCGTGAGCCTCGCCGAGCTCTACCCACGGATCGGATCCAAGCAGGCGCTGCTCGACGCCTTCTCGCGTCGCGTCGACGCGGCGGTGCTGGCCGAGCCGGCACCGGGCCCCGAGACGAGTCCGCGCGACCGCCTGTTCGACGTTCTGATGCGCCGTTTCGACGCCCTGCAGCCGCACCGCCGCGCGCTCGCCAGCATCCTGCGGGCCCAGGCGCGGGCACCGGGCGCGACGCTCTGCGGCCTCGTGCAGCTCGCGCGCTCCATGGCCTGGATGCTGGCCGCCGCAGGACTGTCCGCCGACGGCCTCCGCGGCATCTTTCGCGTCAAGGGGCTGTCCGCGATCTACCTGGCGACCTTCCGGGTGTTCCTGCGCGACGACAGCCCCGACCTGTCCAGGACCATGGCCACGCTGGATGCGTCGCTGCGCCGGGTCGAATGGTTGGCCGCGCGGTTGGAGCGCGGGCGCGGCCGGCGCGGATTCGAGGCGGCCGGCGAACCGGCCGTGGACCCTGGCGGGGCCGCGCCCGGGGGCTGAAGCGAGGGGCCGGGCGCTATCGTCCCGATCCGAGGCGGTGCTTCGTACCGCCCCCGGCCGGAGTGTATGTTGCAGTGCACCATTTTTCTCTTGATTCGACCCAGGCGTGCACCCATAACAAGCGTATTGTGCAGTGCAACATAATGCACGCCGCCGGCCCCCGCGCCAGGCGGGATCGCACGGCGGAAACATCAAGGAGACGCACCATGGCGACCAAGACCGGCAACCCCTTTCTCGACGGCGACTTCACCCAGTTCTCGGACTTCAAGAAGTGGTCCGAGCAGTTCCAGATCCCCGGCCTCGACATGCAGTCGCTGATGGAGGCCCAGCGCAAGAACCTGGAGGCGATCAGCCAGGCCAACCGCATCGCCATCGAAGGCGCGCAGGCGCTGGCGCAGCGCCAGATGGAGATCCTGCGCACCACCATGGAGGAAGCCTCCAAGGTGATGAGCGACCTGGCCGCCGCCGGCACGCCGGAAGAGCGGATGGCCAAGCAGGCCGACCTGGTCCGCGAGGCCTTCGAGCGCGCGATCGCCAACACGCGCGAGCTGGCCGAGATGGGCGCCAAGTCCAACACCGAGGCGCTCGACCTGATCAACAAGCGCGTCGCCGAGTCCCTCACCGAGGTGAAGGGCATGGTCTCGGAGCTGCAGACGGCCGCCAACAAGGCCCAGCAGAAGGCGACCAAGTAGTCCCTTCACGCGACTGACGTATCGAAGGGCCGCCGGCGTCAGCCGGCGGCCTTTTGCGTTCGCGCGGCCGTCCGGCTAGCCTGCGCTGCGCCGCCTTTCGGGCCGGCGCTGTTGCGCAAGCGAGCCGCCGAGGGAGCACCAGATGGCCGAGCCAGCCGCCCAGAACGCCCTGATCGGCTTCGAGGACTTCGCCCGGGTCGACATCCGCGTCGGCACGATCGTGCGGGCCGAGCCCTTTCCCGAGGCGCGCCGCCCGGCGTTCAAGCTGTGGGTCGACTTCGGCGAGGCGCTCGGCGTGCGCAAGACCTCGGCCCAGATCACCAAGCACTACGCGCTCGAGCAGCTGCCAGGTCGTCAGGTCGCCGCCGTGGTCAACTTCCCGCCCAAGCAGATCGGCCCCTTCGTCAGCGAGATCCTGGTCCTCGGCTTTCCGGACGAGGAGGGCGGCGTGGTGATGATCGGCCCCGACAAGCCGGTGCCGAACGGCGGCAAGCTGTTCTGACGGCCCTGGGGTCGCCCCTCAGCCCTCGGCGAGCGCCGCAACCGCCTGGCGCTGGGTCGCCAGGGCGCGCTCCCAGATCGCCTGCTTCCAGCCGTCGGTGTCGCCGTAGAAGGCGTTGCGCACGCGCGCCTTGATCTCGCGGCCGAGCGGCGTCGCGGGATCGCCGTGATTGTGCAGCCAGTTGTCGGCGCGCAGCGACTCCAGGACCTCGGGCACCGGCTCGGTGCCGTACTCCAGCGCGATCATGCCCAGCTCGAGCGCCGGGAAGTGGCGCTCGAGGCCGTCGCTGATGGTGCCGCTGAGGGGCGCGGAGGTCGAGGTGCCGGCCGCCGGGTTGGTGACGTCGCCGTCGTACCAGGCGGCGACGCGCTGCTCGGCCGCCGAGCCGGGGCGGTGGATCGCGATGCGTTCGCCGTAGCCGTAGGGGCCGAGGCCGGTGTGGTAGTCGACCACGGCGACCCGGCGCGCGCCGGCGAGCTCGCGGGAGAGGATCGACAGCAGCGTGCCGCGCGACCAGACCGGTCGCTCGCCGCCGAAGAACAGGCCGTCGGCGTGGCGGTACTGTCCGCCGGAAACCGCCGCCTGCAGACCGTGCGCGCCCTGCTCCTCGGCGAAGAGGTCGCTGGCGACCCGCGCCGCCTCGACCGTCTCCTCGCTCCAGTCGCTCGGGCAGAGCGCGCCGTGGAGCCGCTCGTAGCCCGCGTTGAGCGGCAGCGGCGAGTCGAAGTCGACGAAGTTGCGGTTGAGGTCGACGTTGTCCTCGTTGACCCGCCGGTTCCAGGCGAAGCCGTAGGGGTTGATCGCGTGGATCAAGACCTGGGCGATGGCGCCGGGGCCCTCGTGGGGGACCTCGCGCCAGAGGCCGCTCTCGAGCCAGCCGACCTGCACGCCCGAGCCGCAGTAGCCTTCGACGCCGTGGGTCCCGCAGATCGTCACCAGGACGCGCTCGGCGCGCGCCGGCCCGATGCGCAGGACGTCGGTCGCCAGCTCCTCACCCGCGGGTCCCGCCGCGGGGATGATCTCGGCGCGGGGCGCGGCGCCGATGCCGCGGGCGGCCTCAAGGAAGTGGCGGCGCGCCTCGCGGTAGCTGGCGGAGAAATAGGTGCTGGGCTGCATCGGGGAGGGGCTCCTGGGAAAGGCTCTCGGGAAAGGCTCCTGGGGGAGGGCGCGCCTCGATCGTGCAGGTCCGGGGGCGCCATCGGCTTGGCGCCTCGGCGGCGCGGCTTCATACTCGGTGCCATGCGCTGTCTGGCAACTCTTTTCTTGGCCCTCTGCCTGCTGTCCTCGGCCGCTTCGGCCGACCAGACCGACAGCCGTCTCGGCGACCTGTTCCGGGAACTGCGCGGGGCTGCCGACCCGGTCATGGCGAGCCGCCCGCAGAACGCGATCTGGTCGATCTGGATCGAGACGGAGGACGCCGAGGCACAAGCGCTGATGGCGGCCGGCATCGCCGCCCTCGAGGCCCGCGACTTCAAGAGGGCGCTGGCGGTCTACGACCTGCTGGTGGCCCAGCACCCTGGCTACGCCGAGGCCTGGAACAAGCGGGCCACGGTGCACTACCTGGTCGGCGACTACGCGGCGTCGCTGGCCGACATCGAGAGGACCCTGGCGTTGGAGCCGCGCCACTTCGGGGCGCTCTCCGGGCGCGGCCTGATCCAGGAGGCCCAGGGCGACGACCTCGCCGCGATCGGCTCCTTCCAGGCGGCCCTGGAGATCCATCCCAACCTGGTCTCCGTGCGACGCAACCTCGCGGCCTTGCTGGCGCGCCAGAAGCCGATCTGATCCAGCAGTCGATCTAGCGGGCTGCCGTCCCGCGCGCGGTCGAGATCGCGGGTGCCTGCCATGCTGCGGGACGGGGCTGCTCGACGCGCAGGTTTCGGATAGAGCAGGGCGATCCCGGCTGGCTGCATGCCTCGCCCAGCCCTTTCGCCCGGCTTTGCCGAAGGAGCGCCCCTTGCCCGAGGAACGCCAGACCCTCGCCGGCTGTCTCTTCGCAACGGCGGCCTATCTGTTCTGGGGCTTCTCGCCGATCTACTTCAAGGCCGTCGCCGGCGTGCCGCCGGAACAGATCCTGGCACAGCGCATCGTTTGGTCGCTGCTCCTGCTGCTGCTTCTGGTCACGGTGGCCCGGCGCTGGAGCGGCGTCGCCGCCAGCCTGCGCCAGGGGCGCACCCTGGCGCTGCTGACCGGCTCGACCCTGCTGATCAGCGTCAACTGGTTCACCTTCATCTGGGCGATCGAGGCCGGGCGGGTGCTCGAGGTCAGCCTCGGCTACTACATGAACCCCTTGGTTTCCGTGCTGCTCGGCGTCGCCTTTCTGCGCGAACGCCTCGGCCGCTGGCAGTGGCTGGCGGCGCTGCTGGCCGCCGTCGGCGTGACCAATCTTGCGCTGCAGACGGCCGGCTTCCCCTGGGTCTCGCTCGTCCTCGCCTGCTCGTTCGGCCTCTACGGCCTGCTGCGCAAGCTGACGCCCCTCGGCGCCGCCGACGGCCTGCTGCTGGAGACCGCGCTGCTGGCGCCGCTCGCCCTCGGCTACCTGCTCTACCTCGACGCCGCCGGGCTCGGCGCCTGGGGTTCGGCCGGGGCGACCCTGGACTTGCTGTTGGTGCTCTCGGGCCCGGTGACGGCGCTGCCGCTGGTGTTCTTCGCCAGCGCCGCGCGACGCCTCAGCCTCACCGTCGTCGGCTTCTTCCAGTACATCGCGCCGACGGTCCAGCTGCTGCTCGCCGTGCTGGCCTTCGGCGAGGCCTTCACCGACGCGCACCTGGTGACCTTCCTGTGCATCTGGGCCGCGGTGCTGCTCTTCACTGGCTCTGCCTGGCGCCGCGCCCGTGACCGGCGGCTGCTCGCGCGCTCGGTCGAGGAGCCGGTCTAGGGCCTTTGCTCTTCGGAACTCTGACGGCGCGCCTTCGTTTAATGGCAAGGCGTCCCTGGGACGCACCCCCCGCGCAGCGGGGAAGGGCCGGCGACGGCTCCGGCGAGGCACCGCGTGACACGCGCTCATTGCCCGGGCCGGTCGACCCCAAACAGAGACACAAGGAGACCTGAGATGGTCAAGACCGCCGTTAAGACGTCCCTCGCAGGCTTTGCGCTGCTGGCGCTGGCAGCCTGCGGCAACACGGCCGGAGAGCGCGGCCTGAGCGGTGCCGGCATCGGCGCCGCGGGTGGCGCGGCCGCCGGCGCCCTGACCGGCGGCAGCCCTTTGACCGGGGCCATCCTCGGCGGTGCGGGCGGCGCGGCCGCCGGCGCTCTGACCGACAAGGACGACCTCGACCTCGGCGATCCCATCTGGGAGTAACGGCCCGAGGGCCCGCTCCGGCGGGCCAGGCACAAGGTGAGGGCCGCCGCCGTCGCGCCTCCCCCAGTGAGGGGCGACGGGGCGGCCCTTCGCCGTCTGGACCTATGATGGGGGCTGTCGCTCGATCCAGGCGATGCGCAGCACGTTCGTCGCGCCGGGCGTGCCGAAAGGCACGCCGGCGGTGATCACCAGCTTGTCGCCGGGCGCGGCGAAGCCCTCCTGCACCGCGATGGTGCAGGCCTTCTCGACCATTTCCTGAAAGGACGTCACGTCCGGCGTGACCACGCAGTGCGCGCCCCACAGCAGCGCCAGCCGGCGCGCCGTCGGGCGCCTGGCGGTCAGCGTCAGGATCGAGACCACGGGGCGCTCACGGGCGGCGCGGATCGCGGTCGAGCCGCTGGTCGTGTAGGTGACGATCGCCGCCGCCGAGACCGTCTGTGCGACACGGGCGGCGGCGTTGGAGATGGCGTCGGGGGCGGTCGCCTCGGGTTCGGGATGCAGCGCCTCGATGATCGGGCGGTAGGTCGGATCCGCCTCGGTCCGGGTGATGATCCGGTCCATGAAGGCGACCGACTCGACCGGGTACCGGCCGGCCGCCGATTCCGCCGACAGCATGACCGCGTCGGCGCCGTCGTAGATCGCCGTCGCCACGTCGGAGGCCTCGGCCCGGGTCGGGGTCGGCGAGTTGACCATGGAATCCAGCATCTGCGTCGCGACGATGACCGGCTTGCCGGCGAGCCGGCAGGCGCGGATGATCTCCTTCTGCCGGCCCGGCACCTCCTCGGGCGCCAGCTCGACGCCCAGGTCGCCGCGCGCCACCATGATGCCGTCGCAGAGGTCGACGATCTGGGTCAGGGACAGCAGGGCGGCCGGCTTTTCGATCTTGGCCATCACCGCGGCGCGCCGCTTGACGATGCGCTGGAGTTCGGCGATGTCCTCGGGTCGCTGCACGAAGGATAGCGCGATCCAGTCGACGCCGAGCTTCAGCCCGAACTGCAGGTCCTCGTGATCCTTCTTGGTCAGCGGCGAGATCGGCATGGTGATGCCGGGCACGTTGACGCCCTTGCGGTCGCTCAGCGGGCCGCCGACGATGACCTCCGTCTCCGCCCAGTCGGCCCCGAAGTCCCGCACTTCCAGGCGCAGCTTGCCGTCGTCGAGCAGGATCACCGTGCCGCTGGCGAGCGCCGCGAAGATCTCCGGATGCGGCAGCGGCGCGACCGCGTCGGAGGCCTTCTTCGGCTTGAGCTCCAGGCGGAAGCGCTGGCCGCGCTCGAGGGTGATCCCACCGTCCTTGATTTTGCCGACCCGGATCTTCGGCCCCTGTAGGTCCTGCAGGATCGCGATCGGCCGGGCGAACTCCTTCTCGATCGAGCGCACGATGTCGAAGCGCTGGCGGTGCTCCTCATGGCTGCCGTGGCTGAAGTTGAACCGGAAGACGTCGGCGCCGGCCAGGAACAGCGCGCGGATCTGCTCGCGGTCGCTGCTCGCCGGGCCCAGGGTGGCGACGACCTTGGAGTTGCGGTGGCGACGCATGCCGGTTCTTCCTCCGATCTTCTAGCCTGGATTTCTCATACTGGAAGGGGTCGGCATCGCTCCTGGCGGGCTCGTTCCGCCAGGAGAAGCCCGAAGAGCGTAGCCGAAGCTACGCTCGAGGGCTTCGACG
>NZ_JBBDQW010000052.1:81168-112829 GCF_040905785.1 Tistlia sp. | reverse complement strand
TGGCCGACGAGATCAACCGCGCCAGCCCGCGCACCCAGTCGGCGCTGCTGCAGGCGATGCAGGAGCACCGGGTCACCGTCGCCGGCCGCCCGCGCGCCCTGCCCGAGCCCTTCCACGTGCTGGCGACCCAGAACCCCCTGGAGCAGGAGGGCACCTACCCGCTGCCCGAGGCCCAGCTCGACCGCTTCTTCATGCAGATCGACGTCGGCTACCCGGATCGCGACAGCGAGCGCCAGATGCTGCTGGCGACGACCGGCTCCGAGGACGTCCAGGCCGTGCAGACCATGAGCGCGTCGGAGCTGCAGGCGGCCCAGCGCCTGGTCCGGCGCATCCCGGTCGGCGAGGCCGTGTTCGACGCGATCCTCGACATCGTGCGCCGGGGCCGTCCCGACGGCAGCGACCTCGAGGAGGTCCGCGCCCAGGTCTCCTGGGGCCCCGGACCGCGTGCCAGCCAGGCGCTCGCCCTGGCGGTGCGCGCACGCGCCGTGCTCGACGGCCGCTTCAGCCCCTCGATCGACGACGTGGTGGCGATGGCGCCGGCGGTTCTGCGCCACCGCATGGCGCTGTCCTTCGCCGCCCGTGCCGACGGCGTCACCGTGGACGACATCATCGAGCGCCTCTGCGCGCAGCACCTCTGAGGCCGGCAGTGGCCGAAGCCCAGCGGCGCAATCCCACCGGCGGCCTGCAGCAGCGGGGCGAAGGCCTCGCCGCGGGGCTGCCGCCGCTGCTGGTCGCCGCCGAGCGCGTCGCCTCGACCGTCGCCCAGGGCGTCCACGGCCGGCGCCGGGTCGGCCTGGGCGAGACCTTCTGGCAGTTCCGCCAGTACGAGATCGGCGATTCCCCGCAGTCGATCGACTGGCGCCAGACCGCCAAGAGCGACCGCGTCTTCGTACGCGAGATGGAGTGGGAGGCCGCCCAGTCGGTCTGGCTGTGGCGCGACAGTTCCGCCTCGATGGACTGGCGCTCGTCGCGGGAGCTGCCGAGCAAGCGCGAGCGCGCGGACCTGCTGCTGCTGGCGCTGATCGTGCTGCTGCTGCGCGCCGGTGAACGCGTCGCTCTGCTCGGCGAGCACGTCCTGCCGTCGAGCAGCCGGGCCGCGCTGATCCGCATGGCGCTCAGCCTGGAACGCCAGCGCGCCGGGGACGCCCCCGCACGCCTGCCGGGCATCGAGACCCTGCCGCGTCATGCCCATGTCGTGCTGATCGGCGACTTCCTGTCGCCGCTCGAGGAGATCCAGGCGGAGATCAGGCGCTTCGCCGAGCGCGGCCTGAAGGGCCACGTCCTGCAGATCCTCGATCCGGCCGAGGCGACCCTGCCCTACCAGGGCCGGATCCGCTTCGAGGGGCTGGAGGGCGAGCCGCCCTGGCTGCTCGGCCGCGCCGAGACGGTGCGCGAGGGGTACCTGAAGCGCCTCAGCCTGCAGACCCAGGGCCTGATCGACATCTGCCGGGGCATCGGCTGGACCTCGGGCCGGCACCGGACCGACGCCTCCTCCCAGGCGGCGCTGCTCGGGCTCTACGCCGCCCTGTCCCAGAGGGTGGGAGCCTAGATGCTGTCGCTGGGCCCGCTCGCCTTCGCCAACCCCTGGCTGCTGACGGCCCTGATCGGCCTGCCGGCGATCTGGTGGCTGCTCCGCGTGACACCGCCGGCGCCCCGGCGCCAGTCCTTCCCGGCGGTCCGGCTGCTGCTCGGCCTGCGCCCCCCGGAGGAGACGCCGGCCAGGACGCCGCTGTGGCTGGTCGCGCTGCGCATGCTGCTCGCCGCCCTGGTCGTGCTCGCCCTGGCCCGGCCGCTGCTCAATCCCGCGTCCCTGGGCAGCGGCGACGGGCCAATCCTGCTGGTCGTCGACGACGGCTGGACCGCCGCGCGCCAGTGGGAGGCGCGGCGCAGCCTGCTGCGCGACCTGGTCGGCCAGGCCGAGCGCGCCGGCCGGCCGCTCCTCCTGCTGACCAGCGCACCCGCGGCCGGCGGCCGGGACAGCGCCACCCCACTCCAGGCGCTCGACCCGGCCGAGGCCCGGGGCCGCGTCGAGAGCCTGGTTCCGAAACCCTGGCCGGTCGACCGCGCCGACCTGCTGCGCCGCCTCGAGACCCTCCAGCTCGGCGAGACGGCGCCGGTCTTCTGGCTGTCGGACGGGCTGGAGGCCGAGAGCGCAGGCGCGGGCGACCAGCCGGACGGACTGGCGGTCGCCGAGCGGCTGCGCCGGATCGGCCCGCTGACCGTGTTCCGCGAGACACCCGAGGCGCTGCCGCACCTGCTGCAGCCGCCCGACAACGACGGCCTCGCCCTCGGCATCGCGGCCGAGCGGCCGACCGCCGGCTTCGAGGAGACCCTGGGCGTCGTCGCCCAGGACGACGAGGGCCGCCTCGTCGGCAGCGTCGAGCTCGCCTTCGGGGCCGAGGCGACGCGCGCCAGCGCGCCGCTCGAGCTGCCGGCCGAGCTGCGCAACCGGGTCGCCTCGTTGTCGATCGAGCGCGAGGCGACCGCCGGCGCCCGGGTGCTGCTCGACGAGCGCTGGCGGCGGCGGCCGGTCGGGCTGGTCATGGCGGCCTCCCAGGAGAGCGCCCAGCCGCTGCTCTCGGAGGTCTACTACCTGGAGCGCGCGCTGCAGCCCTTCACCGAGGTCCGGCGCGGCACCCTCGAGGAGCTGCTGGAGCAGGACCTGGCGATCCTGGTGCTCGCCGACCTCGGTCGTCTCGGCGACGAGGAGGCGGCCGCCCTGGAGGGGTGGGTCGAGGGCGGCGGCACCCTGCTGCGCTTCGCCGGGCCACGACTGGCCGAGGCCAGCGACGCCCTGCTCCCGGTCGCGCTGCGCCAGGGCGACCGCACGCTCGGCGGCGCCCTCACCTGGGACACGCCGGCACGCTTCGCCCCCTTTCCCGCGGCCGGCCCGCTGGCCGGGCTGGAGACGCCGGACGACGTCTCGGTGCGTCGCCAGGTGCTCGCCGAGCCCTCGCTGGAGCTCGCCGAGCGAACCTGGGCCCGGCTCGCCGACGGCACGCCGCTGATCACCGGGGTCGAGCGCGGCGAGGGCTGGCTCGTGCTGGTCCACACGACCGCCAACGCCGAGTGGTCGAACCTGTCGATCTCGGGGCTGTTCGTGAACATCCTGCGCCGGCTCGTCGCAATCAGCGCCGGCGTTTCGGCCGGCGCGCGCGGCGGCGAGCCGCAGCCGCCGCTGGCGACGCTCGACGGCTTCGGCCGGCTCGGCGCGCCGCCCCCCGACGCGCTGGCCGCCGACGAGGCGACCCTGGCCGAGAACCGCGTCGGCCCATCGAGCCCGCCCGGCTACTACGGCACCGAGGAGAGCCGCAGCGCGCTCAACCTCTCGGCCGGCATCGCGCTGCCGGCACCGCTGCCCGACCTGCCGCTGTCGGTCGAGGAGCGCGACTACGGCGGCGGCCAGGAGGCCGACCTGCTGCCCTGGCTGCTGATCGCGGCGCTGCTGCTCGGCCTGCTCGACCTGCTGATCGGCCTCGGCCTGCGCGGCCTGCTCGGGCCGCGGCTGCGGGGCGCCGCCGGGGCCCTCGCCCTGGCCGCGGCGGCCGGGATCGCCGCCCTGACCGCGCTGCCCGGCGGCGCGCGGGCCCAGGCCGACGAGGCGGCGGCCCTGGCCGCGACCCTGGAGCTGCGCCTCGCCTACGTCGTCACCGGCGTGCCCTCGCTCGACGCGACCACCCGCGCCGGCCTGCAGGGCCTGTCGCGGATGCTGCTGCGGCGCACCTCGGTCGAACCGGCGGACCCGATCGGCGTCGAGCTGGGCCGCGACGAGTTGGCCTTCTATCCGCTGCTCTACTGGCCGATCACCCCCGAGCAGCGCGACCTCGACAGCGTCGGCCGCAGGGAGCTCGCCGCCTTCATGGAAAACGGCGGCACGCTGGTCGTCGACCTGCGCGAGCCCGGCGGCGGCAGCGGCCTGTTCGGCCAGGGCAGCGCGCAGGCGCAGACCCTGCGCCGCCTGATGGGCGGCATCGAGATTCCGGCGCTGGCGCCGGTGCCGCCCGAGCACGTGCTGACCAAGTCCTTCTACCTTATGCTCGACTTCCCCGGCCGCTACGACGGCGGCACGCTGTGGGTCGAGCAGGCCGAGGACACCGACAAGGACGGCGTCGCCTCGCTGATCGTCGGCTCCAACGACTGGGCCTCGGCCTGGGCGATCGACGACAGCGGGCGGGCGCTGCACGCCGTCGTGCCGGGCGGCGAGCGCCAGCGCGAGATGGCCTTCCGCTTCGGCATCAACCTCGTGATGTACGCCCTGACCGGCAACTACAAGGCCGACCAGGTCCACGTCCCCTTTATCCTCGAGCGACTCGGCCAGTGAAGGCGCCCCGCCGATGAGCGGCAACCTGTCGATCGCCTGGAGCCCCTTCCTGCCCTGGTGGGCACTGGCGGCGCTGGCCGCCCTGGTGCTGCTGCCGGTCGGCTACGCGCTGTTCCGCGGCGCCCGGGGGGCGCTGCTGCGCGGCCTCTTCGCCCTGGTCCTGCTGCTCGCGCTGGCCAACCCCGCGGCGGTCGTCGAGAAGCGCGACCCGCTGCCCGACGTCGCGCTGGTTGTCGTCGACCGCAGCGCCAGCCAGCGCATCGAGCCGCGGCCCGACCAGCGCAACGCCGCCTTCCTGATGCTGAACCGCGAGCTCGACGCCCTGCCCGACACCGAGGTGCGCATCGTGGAAGCCGGCGAGAACGCCATGGCCGCGGACGAGGCCGGCCAGGGCGACCCGGGCACTCGCCTGTTCGGGCCGCTGCGCCGCGCGCTGGCAGACCTCGCCCGCGAGCGGGTCGCGGCGGTCTTCCTGATCAGCGACGGGCGGATCCACGACGTTCCGGCCGGGTTGGAGGAGTTCGGCATCGACGCGCCCCTGCACCTACTGCTGACCGGCCGCGAGGACGAGCAGGACCGCCGGCTGGCGCTGGAGCAGGTGCCGAGCTTCGGCATCGTCGGCAAGCCGCAGAGCCTGACCCTGCAGGTCTCCGACCGCCCCGGCTCGACCGCGCAGACGGCGCGGCTCTCGATCAGCCGCAACGGCGAGACGGCGCGCCAAGTCGAGGTTCCGGTCGGGCGTCCCGCGACCGTCGAGTTCGAGCTCGAGCGGCGCGGGCCCACCGTGCTGGAGCTGCAGGTCGAGCCGCTCGACGAAGAGCTGACCGAGGTCAACAACCGCGCCGCCGTCGTCGTCAACGGGGTGCGCGACCGCCTGCGCGTGCTCCTGGTCTCCGGCGAGCCGCATCCCGGCGAGCGCGCCTGGCGCAACATCCTGAAGTCCGACCCCTCTGTCGACCTGGTCCACTTCACGATCCTGCGCCCGCCCGAGAAGCAGGACGGCACCCCGATCGGCGAGCTGTCGCTGATCGCCTTTCCGACCCGCGAGCTGTTCGAGCTGAAGCTCGACGAGTTCGACCTGGTGATCTTCGACCGCTACCGCAGGCGCGGCGTGCTGCCGACCATCTACCTCGAGAACGTCGCGGCCTACGTCGAGGCCGGCGGTGCGCTGCTCGAGGCGAGCGGCCCGAGCTTCGCCTCGCCGCTGTCGTTGGCGCGGACGCCGCTGGGCCGGGTGCTGCCGGCCATGCCGACCGGGCAGATCGTCGAGGGCGGGTTCCGGCCGCAGGTGACCGAGCTCGGCCATCGCCACCCGGTGACGGCGGGCCTGGAGGGCGCCGGCATCCCCGGCAGCGGCCGCGGCGCCAATTGGGGCCGCTGGTTCCGCCAGCTCGAGGTCTCCGTCGATACGCCCGACGCCCAGACCCTGTTGAGCGGCAGCGGCGAGCGACCGCTGCTGGTGCTCGACCGGGTCGGCGAGGGTCGCGTCGCCGAGCTGGCCAGCGACCACCTGTGGCTCTGGGCCCGCGGTTTCGACGGCGGCGGACCGCAGGCCGAGCTGGTGCGCCGGGTCGCGCACTGGCTGATGAAGGAGCCGGACCTGGAGGAGGAAGACCTGCGCGCCCGGGTCGAGGGCCGCCAGCTCGTGGTCCGCCGCCAGAGCCTTGATTCCGAGGCGCCCTCGCCGGTGACGGTGACCGCGCCCGACGGCACGACCCGCGAGCTTGCGCTCGACAACGCCCTGCCCGGGATCGCGACCGGCCGGCTGCCGATCGAGGAGGGCGGCCTCTACCGGGTCACCGACGGCACGCGCATTGCCCTGGCCGCAGCCGGCGCGCTCAACCCCCGGGAGTACGAGGACCCGCGCGCCAGCGCCGAGCCGACCCAGACGCTGCGCGACGAGAGCGGCGGCGGCCTGCTCCGCCTCGCCGAGACCGAGGAGCTCGTCCTACGCAAGGTGGCGCCGGGGCGCGACCGCAGCGGCCGCGACTGGCTCGGCGTGCTCGAGCACGGCGCCTACCTGGTCACCGGCGTCGAGCGCACCCCACTGCTGCCGGCCCTGGCGGGCCTGCTGCTCGCGCTCGGCGGCCTGCTGGTCGCCTGGCGCCGCGAGGGACGGTAGCGCGCCAACTCAAGCACGATCACCGAGCCGTCGCCGGCCGTGAGCAAAACGTGACTTAGCCGCGGTCGCTTCTCCAGCCATGTTGAAAGCCTCGCCCAATCGGGACAGTGCGGGAAAGTGAGCTATCCTGGGCGCGCCCGATCCCCGATCGAGCCTGAGCGACTGCCAAGCGAGGAGCAGCGACGATGACCGAGGTCGTCGAGACCGACATCTGCGTGATCGGCGCCGGCTCCGCGGGCCTGTCCGTCGCGGCGGGCGCCGTGCAGATGGGCGCCCGGGTCGTCCTGATCGAGCGCGGGCCGATGGGCGGCGACTGCCTGAACTTCGGCTGCGTGCCGTCGAAGTCCCTGATCGCCGCGGCCCAGGCCGCCCACACCTTTCGCAGCGCCGGGCGCTTCGGCATCGCCGCGGCCGAGCCGCAGGTCGATCCCCTCGCCCTGCGCGCCCACGTGCGCGGAGTCATCGCGGCGATCGCCCCGAACGACAGCGTCGAGCGCTTCGAGGGCCTCGGGGTCCGCGTGGTCCGCGCCGAGGCCCACTTCGCAGGGCCGCGGGAGGTCGTGGCCGGCGGCCTGTCGATCCGGGCCAGGCGCTTCGTCGTCGCGACCGGCTCGCGGCCGGCGGCGCCGCCGATCCCGGGGCTCGCCGAGGTGCCCTACCTGACCAACGAGAGCGTCTTCGAGCTGGCCGTGCGGCCCGAGCACCTGATCGTCCTCGGCGGCGGGCCGATCGGCTGCGAGCTAGCCCAGGCGCACCGCCGGCTCGGCGCGCGGGTCACGGTGCTGGAGGCCGCCCGGATCCTCGGCAAGGACGATCCGGAGGTGACGGCCGTCGCCAAGGCCCGCCTGGCCGCCGAGGGCGTCGTGCTGCGCGAGGGCGTGGCCGTCGCCGCCGTCGCCCACGAAGGCGGCCGCTTCCGCCTGCGTCTCGGCGAGGGCGCGGACGCGGAGCTCCTCGAAGGCTCCCACCTGCTGGTCGCGGCGGGTCGCAGGCCCAACCTCGAGGGGCTGAACCTGGCGGCCGCCGGCATCGCCTGTTCGCGGCAGGGGATCGAGGTCGACGCCGGCCTGCGCAGCAGCAACCGCAGGGTCTTCGCCATCGGCGACGTCGCCGGCGGCCCCCAATTCACCCACGTCGCCGGCTACCATGCCGGCATCGTGATCCGCCGCGCGCTGTTCCGCCTGCCGGCCCGCGTCGACTACCGGGCGCTGCCCTGGGTCACTTACACCGACCCGGAGGTCGCCCACGTCGGCATGACCGAGGCGCAGGCCCGCGATCGGCTCGGCGACGGGGTCCAGGCGCTGGCCTGGCCGTTCTCGGAGAACGACCGCGCCCAGGCGGAGCACGAGACCGAGGGCCTGATCAAGGTCGTGCTCGACCGCCGCGCGCGGGTCGTCGGCGCCTCGATCGTCGGCGCGCGAGCCGGCGAGCTGCTCGCCCCCTGGGTGCGGGGCGTCGGCCAGCACCTGCCGATCGGCCGGATCGCCGGCGCGATCTTCCCCTATCCAACGCTGTCGGAGGTCTCGAAGCGGGTCGCCGGCAGCTATTACAGTCCCAAGCTCTTCAGCCGGCGCACGAAGACCGTCGTGCGCTGGCTCCTGAAGCTCGGCTGAGCCGGGGGCGGAGGGGATGGAAAGCGGGGAAAGCGAGACGATGTCCGAACGACCCGAAGCGGCCGGCGGCCGGCGCGGCGCCCTCAGGCGACTGCTGCCGCTGACGGCGATTGTCGGCGCCCTCGTCCTGGTGCTGGCGTTGGACCTACACAGCTATCTCAGCCTGGAGGCGCTGCGCGCGCACCGCGAGGCGCTGACCGGCTTCGTCGCCGACAACGCCCTGCTCGCCGCGCTCGGCTTCATGGCGCTCTACGCCCTGGCGACGGCGCTGTCGGTGCCGGGCGGCCTGGTGCTCACGGTCGCCGGCGGCTTCCTGTTCGGCGCCCTGCTCAGCACCGCCTACGTCGTCGTCTCGGCGACGCTCGGCGCCACGGCGATCTTCCTGGCCGCCCGCACCGCGCTCGGCGACAGCCTGCGGCGGCGCGCCGGACCCTGGCTGGCGCGCACGGAGGCAGGCTTCAAGAAGAACGCCTTCAGCTACCTGCTGGTGCTGCGGCTGATCCCGCTCTTCCCCTTCTTCGTGGTCAACCTGGTGCCGGCCTTCCTGGGCGTCGGCCTGCGCACCTACGTCGTCGCGACCTTCTTCGGCATCGTTCCGGGCACCTACGTCTACGCCCTGGTCGGCGCCGGCCTCGGCAGCGTCTTCGAGCAGGGCGGAGAGATCACCCTGGCCGGCGCGCTGACCCCGCAGGTGATCGGCGCCCTGGTCGGCCTCGCCCTGCTCTCGCTGCTGCCGGTCGCCTACAAGCGCTGGCGCGGCCGCAACGCCGGGTAGCAGCCGGGAATACCGGCCGGACCCCGCCGCCGCGCTGGTCAGCTTTGCGCGGCCCGCGCTCGACAGGGCGCCGGCGCCCCGGCAGGTTGTGCGGCGGCCACTTTCGGTGGCAGCACCCCCGCTTTCGCCCGACCCCAGACTTCCGGGAGCCCCGGCTTGGACCTCTACGGCAGCGGCCCGAAGGATCGGCTGACCGGCATCCTGCTGATCTCCGTGGCCTTCCTCCTCTTCACCTGCCTCGATACCACCGCCAAGTACCTCGGGCAGAGCTTGCCGCCGCCGCAGATCGTCTGGGCGCGCTTCCTCGGCCACCTGGTGCTGGCCGGCGCGCTGTTCCTGCCGCAATACGGCAGCGCGCTGCTGCGCACCCGGCGGCCGGTCCTGCAGCTGGCGCGCTCTGGCTTCCTGCTCGGCGCGACCTTCTTCAACTTCTTCGCGCTGCAGCACCTGCAGCTCACGACGACCTCGGCGATCCTCTTCGCCTCGCCGCTGCTGATCGCGGCGCTGTCCGTGCCGCTGCTCGGCGAGACGGTCGGACCGCGGCGCTGGGCCGCGATCCTGGTCGGATTCCTCGGCGTGCTGATCATCATCCGGCCCGGCTTCGGCCTGGTGCACTGGGCGATCGGCCTGTCGCTCTGCTCCTGCCTGTCGGGCGTCTTCTACAACATCGCGACGCGCAAGCTGGCCGGCAGCGACCCGATCGCGACGATCTTCTTCATGACGCCGCTCGTCGGCGTGGTCCTGCTGACGCCGGCCATGCCCTTCGTCTGGCAGAGCCCGGTAGGCTGGCTGGAATGGCTGCTGCTGGTCTCGACGGGCCTCTACGGCGGTGTCGGCCACTACCTGCTGATCGTCGCGCACCGGCTGGCGCCGGCGCCGATCCTGGCGCCCTTCATCTACCCCCAGATCCTCTACATGAGCCTCGCCGGCTACCTCGTGTTCGGACACCTGCCCGATCCCTGGGTCGGGGCCGGCGCCACCGTGGTGATCGCCAGCGGCCTCTATCTCTGGTATCGCGAACGGGTGCGCGACACCGGCGGCTCGGCGCTCGACCCGACCGAGCGCTGAAGGAGGAAGGGAGAGCCCACGGCCGGCTCCCCCCGGGGAAAGGACAGGCGACGGTGAAGTCCCGCAAACCGCTCTACATGCTTCTGGTCTTCCTGGGCCTGCCGCTGGTCGTCGGCCAGCTCGGCGGCCTGGCGACGCAGAGCTCGGTCTCCGGCTGGTACCAGACGCTCGAGAAGTCGGTGCTGACGCCGCCGCCGCTGGTCTTTCCCTTCGCCTGGACCCTGCTCTACCTGCTGATGGGCCTCGCGGCCTGGCTGGTCTGGCGCGCCGGCGGCAGGGCGCCCCTGGCCCTCTGGGGCCTGCAGCTGGCGGTGAACCTAGCCTGGTCGTTCCTGTTCTTCGGCCTGCGCGATCCCGAGCTCGGGCTCGCCAACATCCTGCTGCTGCTGCCGCTGGTCGCCGCCACGGCGCTGTGGTTCCGGCGCTGGTCGCCGATCGCCTTCTGGCTGCTGCTGCCCTACCTCGCCTGGACTGCCTTCGCCGCCTACCTGAACCTGACGATCGTCCTGCTGAACTAGACCGGAAGCTTTCCCAGGACGCGGTCGCGGCGGTAAAGAGCGCCATGAGCGACCTCGCCCTGCTGCCGCCCGACCTCGGACCCTGGCCGTTCCTCCTGCTGAGCGCCGTCTCCTTCTTCACCTCGGGGCTGACGGCGGCGATGGGCCTCGGCGGCGGCGTCGCGCTGCTCGCGGTCATGGCGACGCTGCTGCCCCCGCTCGCCCTGATCCCGGTGCACGGCGTCGTGCAGTGGGGCTCCAACGCCGGGCGCGCGGCGATCCAGTGGCGCCATGTCGCCTGGCGCCTGGTCCTGCCCTTCGTCGTCGGCAGCCTGGTCGGCGCGCTGGTCGGCGGCCAGATGGTGATCGCCCTTCCTGGCTGGCTGCTGAAGTCGGTCGTCGCGCTCTTCGTGCTCTACGCGACCTGGGCGCCGAAGCTCAGGCTCGGCGACCTGAAGCCTCTCGCCTTCGGGGTCGGCGGCGCGCTGGCGACCTTCCTGACCATGTTCGTCGGCGCGACCGGCCCCTTCGTCGGCGCGCTGCTCGCGCCCAAGCCGCTCGACCGGCTGCAGCTGGTCGGCACCTTCGCGGTCTGCATGACCTTGCAGCACGGCCTGAAGATCCTCGCCTTCGGCCTGCTCGGTTTCGCCTTCGGGCCCTGGGCCGGCCTGATCGTGGCGATGACCGCGACCGGCTTCCTCGGCACCCTGGCCGGCACGCGCCTGCTGCGCCGCCTGCCCGAGCGGACCTTCCGGACCGGCTTCAAGTGGGTGATGACCCTGCTCGCCCTGCAGCTGCTGGCCTCGACCGCCTGGGGCCTACTCGAGTAGCTGAGCGGCCGAGGTCCGAATGCCGCCAGCGGCGCTCCGCCTCCGATGCTATCAGCCGGCGATGAGCCAGGAGCTTCCCCCGCGCCGCGCCGCGCCCCCGCCGACGGGGGGCGAGTGGGGCCTGATCGCCCTGCTCGCCGCGCTCTGGGCCAGCTCCTTTCCACTCGCCGAAGTCGCGCTGTGGAGCCTGCCGCCGCTGACCGTGGTGCTCGGGCGGGTTGCGCTCGGGGCAGGTGCCCTGGCGCTGCTGGTCCGGCTGCGGCGCCTGCCGTGGCCGCGGCAGCCTCGGGTCCTTGGCGCTCTGCTGGTCATGGGGCTGCTCAACAACGTGCTGCCCTTCTCGCTGATCGTCTGGGGTCAGCAGCACATCGACAGCGGCCTCGCCTCGATTCTCAACGCCACGACGCCCCTGTTCGCGGTGCTGCTCGCTCAAGTCCTGACCCGGGACGAGAAGCTGACCGCCAGCCGCCTGACGGGCGTGCTGTGCGGGCTCGCCGGCGTCGCGCTGATCGTCGGCCCAGGCGCGCTTGCGGGCGTGGCGGGCGGCGGGGCGGGCGGCGGGGCGGGCGCGGGCCTGTTGGGCGAGCTCGCGGTGCTGGCGGCCGCGCTCTGCTACGCGCTCGCAGGCATCTGGGGCCGGCGCTTCCGCCAGCTACCGCCACTGGTCACGGCCTGCGGCATGCTGTCCGCCTCGACGCTGGTGATGCTGCCGCTTGCCCTGGCGCTCGAGCGGCCCTGGCTGCTGCGGCCTTCAGCAGAGAGCCTGGCCGCGGTCGCCGCGGTCGCCCTGGTCGGCACGGCCGCCGCCTACCTGCTCTATTTCCGCATCCTGCGCAGCGCCGGGGCGACCAACCTGCTGCTGGTCACACTGCTGATCCCGGCGGGTGCGCTGAGCGTCGGAGCAGGCCTCCTCGACGAGCCGCTGGAGCCGAGGGCGCTGGTCGGCCTGGCGGCGATCCTGGTCGGCCTGGCCGTGATCGACGGCCGGCCCCGACGCTGGCTTGCCGTGCGCACCGGCGGCCGGCTCAGGCGCGGCGCCGGGCCGCCACTGCCCTGACTGCCGGGCCGCCGGCCGGCGCCCGCTCGTCGCGCGCGATCAGGCCGCGCAGGCCGTCGAGCGCGCCGGTCGCCAACTCCTGGGCCTGGAAGCGCCGCGGATCGACCGGCCCCGGCAGGATCAGCCCGTAGGCCGTCGCCGGACGGAAGCCGAAGGGCTCGTAGTACTCGGGCTCGCCGACGACCGCCGCGATGGCGTGCCCGAGTCGCCGCGCCTCGCGCAGGCTGTGCCGGACCAGCGCCTTGCCGATGCCCTTGCCCTGCAGCCGCGGCTCGACGGCGAGCGGGCCGAGCAGGATCGCCGGCTTGCCCTCGATCAGGATCGGCCAATAGCGGATCGAACCGAGCAGCTCGCCGTCGGGGTCGATCGCCGCGAAGCTGAGGCCCGACACCGGCGCCAGCATCTCGCGCAGGCGATAGACGGTCTTGGTCATGCGCTCGGGGCCGAAGGTCCGGTCGAGCAGAGGGTCGATCAGCGCTGCGTCTTCCGGCCGCTCGGCGAGGATCTGGTAGTCCATGGGCTGGGTCCGTCCTGCAGGGGTCGCCATTGTTCAACGAAGGACGGTGGGACGGACCGGACAGGCACGCGCCGCCGTCAGCCCCGGTCGGGGCCGCGGCTTCGTCGTCGCTGAGTCGCCCGCGGAGTCTGCACCGGCTGTCGATCCCGAATGCTGGAGATGCCCGATCGGCTAGATAGCACCACCGGCGCGCTTCTGAAAGCCCTCCGCAGGGCCGAGCCGCCGGCTCGTCACGCCCGCCGTCCGTCCGCCGCGCGGTGCCGCTGCTGCTCGGCAATCTGGATGAGCCCGAGGAAAGCCGGATCCGGCTCGACGATCAGCCGCAGGGGAACGGCGGCCAGATAGTCGCGGAAGCGCCCCTTGGCCTGGAAGCGCTCGCGGAAGACGGAGCCACGCAGCGGGCCGGCCAAGCGCGGCAGGATGCCGCCGGCAAGGTAGAGTCCGCCCTTGGCGCCCACGGTCAGCGCCAAGTTGCCCGCGACCGTGCCGAGAAAGCCGAAGAAGGCGGCAAGCGTGGCCTCGGCACCGGGACAGCCGGCGCTCGCCGCGGCGGCCACCTCGGCCCCGTCGCGCGCGCGGGGCGCCCGGCTACCGTCGAGCTCGCCGACCGCCTCGTGGAGCTCGATCAGCCCGGGCCCGGACAGGACGCGCTCGGCCGAGACGTGCGCGAAGCGCCGCCGCAGGATCGCGAGCAGCGCCGCCTCGCGCTCGTCGACCGCCGCCAGCGTGACGTGGCCGCCCTCGCCGACCAGGACCCGGCCGTCGGGCAGCAGGGTCGCACAGCCGAGGCCGGTACCGGGGCCGAGCACCGCGATCGGTGCGTCGGGGCGCCCGGGTCCGCCGCCGAGCGTCAGCAGCTGCCTTTCGCCGAGGCGGGGGACGGCCTGGGCGAGCGCCGCGAAGTCGTTGATCAGCACGACCCGCCGCAGGCCCAGCGCCTGTGCGAGCGAGCGCTCCTCGAACTCCCACTGAGCGTTTGTCAGACGGGCGCGCCCGTCCTCGACCGTCGCGGCCACGGCCAGGATGGCCGCCTCCGGCGCGCCGCCGTGCAGCGCGAGATAGGCGCGCAGCGCCGCCTCCGCCGTAGGATGGCCGGCGACGGCGAAGCGCTCGACCGCGCAGAGCGCGCCGTCCTCGCCGAGCAGCGCGAAGCGTGCGTTGGTGCCGCCGATGTCGCCGAGCAGCCAGGTCATGGCATCAGGCGTCCGAGAGCGCCTTGAGGAAGGATTCGCGCCAGCCGTCGATGTCGTGTCGGACCAGGTAGTCGTACATCGAGCGCCAGCGCTCGCGTCGCTCGTCACGCGACATCGCCAGGGCGCTCTGCAGGGCCTCCGCCACGCCTTCGGTGTCGTAGGGGTTGACGATCAGGGCCGCCTCCAGCTCGCGCGCCGCACCGGCGAAGCGCGACAGCACCAGGACGCCCGGCTCGTCCGGATCCTGGCAGGCCACGTACTCCTTGGCGACCAGGTTCATGCCGTCGCGCAGGGGCGTGACCAGGCCGATCGAGCTGACTCGGAAAAAGCCGGTCAGCAGGCGTCGGCTGAAGCCCTTGTTCAGGTAGCGGATCGGCGTCCAGTCGAAGTCAGCGTAGGCGGCGTTGACCCGGCCGCAGGCCGACTCGAGCTCGCCGCGGATCTGCTGGTACTCGGGAACGTCGCTGCGCGAGGGCGGGGCGATCTGCAGGAAGACCGCCCGGCCCCGGTTCGCCGGGTAGGCCTTGAGCAGGTGCTCGAAGGCCTCGACCCGGGCGACCAGGCCCTTGGAGTAGTCCAGGCGGTCGACCCCCACGATCAGGTCGCGATCCCGCACCGAGGCGCGCAGCCGCTCGGTATGGCGCGTGTTGGCCGCCTCCTCGGCGACCTTGGCGAGGTTGCCGGTATCGATCGAGATCGGGTAGGCGCCGGTCTTGACCCGGCGGCCGTTGAGCTCGACGGTGGTCTCGTCGATGGCGGTGCCGCCCGCGTCCCGCAGCACATAGTCGATGAAGGCCTGCCGGTCCGTCTCGGTCTGGAAGCCGACGAGGTCGTAGGCGCAGAGCGAGTTGACCAGGCTGCGGTGGTTGGGCAGCGCCACCAGGACCTCGGGCGCCGGCCAGGGGATGTGCAGGAAGAAGCCGATCTTCTGCTTGCAGCCGGCCTGGCGCAGCTGGTCGGCCAGCGGAATCAGGTGATAGTCGTGGATCCAGATCTGGTCGTCGGCCTGCAGGCCGGGCAGCAGCTTCGAGGCGAAGAGCGCGTTGACCCGCTGGTAGCCGGCGAGATAGCGGCGCGTGAAGTCCGCGAGGTCGAGCCGGTAGTGGAACAGCGGCCAGAGCGAACGGTTCGCGAAGCCGCTGTAGTACTCCTCGTAGTCGCGCGCGGTCAGGTCGAGCGTGGCGTAGGTGATGCGGCCGGCATCGAAGCTCTCGAGCTTGCCGCCGAGCTCCGTGATCTTGCCGCTCCAGCCGAACCACAAGCCGCCGCGCTCGCGCAGGGCGGCCAGGATGCCGACTGCCAGACCGCCCTCGCCGCCGGTACGACCCTGGCGCGGTGCGGAGACACGGTTGGAGACGACGACGAGACGGCTCAAAAGGCTTCCTCCCAGGGCATGCTGAGGCGCATCGCCGAGTTGATGATCCCGACCATCGAGTAGGTCTGGGGGAAGTTGCCCCACAGCTCCTTGGTGGCCGGATCGAGATCCTCCGACAGGAGGCCCACGTGGTTGCGGCAGGCCAGCATGGCGTTGAAGAGGGCGCGCGCCTCCTCGATCCGGCCGACCGCCGCGAGCGCATCGATGTACCAGAAGGTGCAGACGTTGAAGGCTGTGCCCGGGCTGCCGAAGTCGTCGGGCGCACTATAGCGGAACAGATGGCCGCCGACCTTCAATTCCTGCTCGATGAAGGCGAGGGTGCCGGTGAAGCGCGGGTCCGCGGCGTCCAGGAATCCGAGATAGGGCATCAAGAGCAGCGAGGCGTCGGCATCCTCGCCGCCGAAAGTCTGCACGAAAGCTCCGTGACGTTGGTTCCAGGCACGCTCCAGCACTCCGGCCTTGATCCGCGCGGCCGTCTCGCTCCAGTGCCGCACCTCGGGCTCGAGACCCAGCTGCCGGGCGATCCGGGCAAGGCGATCGCACCCGGCCCAGCAAAGCAGGCTCGAGTAGGTATGAACGGATTTCCGCGTTCGCAGTTCCCACAGGCCGGCGTCCGGAGAGTCCCATAGCCGCGCGGCCCGCTCGCCGAGCCGCTCGAGCAGGCGGAACAGGCTCACGTCGCCGGGCTTGCCGACCCGCAGGTCGAAGAAGGACTGGGCCGAAGCCAGAATGACGCTGCCGTAGCCGTCGTTCTGGATCTGGCGGAAGGCGTCGTTGCCGATCCTGACCGGCCCCATGCCGCGGTAGCCGGCGAGGCTCTCGACGCCCTGCTCCGAGAGGTCGGTTTCCAGGCCGATGCCGAACACCGGCTGCAGATCGCCGCCGCTCCAGCCGGCGACGATGTTGGCGATGTAGGACAGGAAGCCCTCCATCGTGCGGGTCGCGCCAAGCCGATTGAGGGCATGGACGGTGTAAAAGGCATCGCGCAGCCAGCAATAGCGGTAGTCCCAGTTGCGGCCGCTGTCGGGTCCCTCCGGGATGGAGGTGGTCATGGCCGCGAGGATGCCGCCGGTCTCGTCGAAGGAGCAGAGCTTGAGGGTGATCGCCGAGCGGATCACCGCCTCCTGCCACTCGAAGGGAATCGAGAGCTGCCGCGACCAGTCCGACCAGTAGCGCTCGGTGTCCTGGAGGAAAGCCTCCAGCGTACCGGCGATCGAGCCGGTCAGGCTCTCGTCGGGGCCGAGCAGGAAATGCAACGGCCGCTCCAGCGCGAAGGACTGCTCGCTGGCCACGTAGGTCAGCGGCGCGTCGGTCGTCAGGCGCATCACCGAGTGGCTGGTGACGAAGCGCATGTGGTTACTGCCGCGCGAGGTCAGCGGGCGCTCGGCGCCGAACTCGCTGGTCGGGCGCAGGCGTACGCAGATGCGCGGCGTGCCGGCGATGCGCTCGACCTTGCGGACCAGCATGGTCGGCCGAAACATCCGGTCGTGGTGCCGGAAGCGCGGAGCGAAGTCCGTGACCCGCACGGCGCCGCCGTGAACGTCACGAAGCACCGTCTCGAGGACCGCCGAGTTGCGCCGGTAGCGCTGCTCGCTGCTCTCGAGGTCGATCAGGTCGATCGACCAGAAGCCGGCATCCGGCTCGCCGTTGCCCTTGAGGAGGGCACTAAAGAAGGGGTCACCATCGAAGCGCGGCAGGCAGGCCCAGACGATGCGCGCCAAGGGGTCGATCAGAGCGCCAAAGCCGCAGTTGCCGACGACGGCGAGATCCAGAGAAGTCATGTGCTGCGGCCGGCTCCCGGGCAAGTCCGGAGCGAGCCTACACGCCCGCCGCGGCCCGAGGAACCTCGCGCTTGCTCGCCGGCGTCGCTATTGCCCTTCTAGGCCAAGAGGTTGAGCGTGTCGCCGAGTTGCCGGTCGGCCGCCTGGAAACTGCGCAGGTTGGCCTCGAAGGCGCGCTGGGCGAGCAGCGAGTCGATCGTCGCCTGTTCGATCGACGGCGCCGTGCCGAAACGGCCGCGCGCCTGGGGCACGCCCGCCTCCTGCAACAGCGCCAACAGCCCTTCGGGCAGCAGACGGCCACCGCCGGGCGCCTGCTCGCCGCCGCGGTCGAAGGCACCGCCCTGGCCGCGTGCGGCCGGCTGCACGGCCTGCGCGGTCTGGGCCTGCCCGACCTGCGCGGCAGCCGCGGCCGAGACGGCGACGACCGCCGTCGAGGCGGCACCGAAGCGCTTGGCGGCCGCCCCCAGTCCGTTCTGGGCATTGGTGAGTGCCGGCGTCATCTTCGCATCTCCCTCCACCGGACAGGATGGTGTTCGGGAGGCGCCCAGTCAAATGCCTGTATTTTAAGAACTTTTGCCGCAAATCCCGGGACAGGCGGAGGGGCGAGATCGACCGCATATATATCAGATCGACTTATTCTTGTTCGATATATGCCACTCTGCTATCCGTCGCCGTGGAACAGTCTCCTCAGGAGCGGCAATGGACACGCGCACTCTCTGCCTGGCGGTGCTCGAGCGGGGCGAGGCGAGCGGCTACGAGATCAAGAAGAAGCTCGACTCGCCGCCCTATTCGCACTTCCAGGACACCAGCTTCGGCTCCATCTATCCGGCGCTGAACCGGCTCGCCGAGGAGGGCGCCGTGGCGGTGCGCGCGCAGGAGCAGGAGAAGCGCCCGGACAAGAAGGTCTATTCGCTGACCGCCGAGGGGCGTCGTCAGCTCTGCGCGGCGCTGCACCAGCCGCCGGCCGGGGACCGCCTGCGCTCGGACTTCCTGTTCCTGCTGTTCCACGGCGACCTGCTGCCCAAGGAGCGGGTGCTGGAGCTGGTCGACCAGCGCATCGCCGACCTCGACGCCCTGGTCGCCCAGCTCGGCGAATGCTGTCCCTGCGCCTCCAAGCCGATGCACGACTTCCTGCTCGAGCTCGGCATCGACCACTACCGCAGCTCGGCGCGCTTCCTGCGCGACAACCGCGCGCGCCTGGCGCACACGCTGGCCGGACCGCACGCCCAGGTCGCCGAGTAGCGGAGGCCAGCCATGAACCGTTCGCTGCTGCTGGCTGGGCTGTTCGCCGCCGCCGCCGTCGCCTGGATCGCTTCGGGCCGCCTGGGCGAGGACAGGGGCGGGCCGGAGCTCCGCAACCTGCCGGCGCCCCTGGACGCCGAGACCGTCGTGCCCGAGGTCCGGGTGCGCCAGTCAACCGCCGAGCAGCATGTCCGCAGGCTGGTCCTGTTCGGCCAGAGCGAGGCCGTGCGCAGCGTCCTGCTGAAGGCCGAGATCGCGGGGCCGATCTCGGAGCTGTCGGCGGAGAAGGGGGCGGTGCTGGTCGCCGGCCAGGAGATCGCGCGCATCGCCGAGCAGGAGCGTCCCGCCGAGCTGGCGCGCGCCCGCGCGCTGCTCGCCCAGCGCCGGATCGAGGCCGAGGCCGCGCGCAAGCTCACGCAACAGGGCCACCGCAGCCAGACCGCCCTGGCCGGCGCCGAGGCCGAGCTGCAGGCCGCCGAGGCGGAAGCCAACCTCGCCCAGATCAACCTCGACAAGCTGGTCGTCGCGGCGCCCTTCGACGGCGTGCTCGACGAGCGCTCGGTCGAGCTCGGCGACTTCGTCGACCGCGGCGACACGATCGGCCGGATCGTCGATCTCGACCCGCTGCTGATCGTCGCCTACGTCAGCGAGGCCGACGTCGGTGCCATCTCGGTCGGCGACCTGGGCTCGGCCCGCCTCGCCGGCCGCCCGGCGGCAATCGAGGGCCGCGTGCGCTTCGTGGCCGCCACCGCGGAAAGCGAGACGCGGACCTTCCGGGTCGAGCTGACGGTCGACAACCCGGAGCGGCGCCTGCCGGCCGGGACCACGGCGGAGCTGCAGATTCCGGTCGAGACGATCCGCGCCCATCACCTGAGCCCGGCGGTCCTGACCCTGGACACTGCCGGGCGGGTCGGCATCAACACCCTGGACGAGGAGGACCGCGTGGTCTTCCGGCCGGTCCAGATCCTGGCCCAGGACGAGGCCGGCGTCTGGCTCGCGGGCCTGCCCGAGACGGTCCGCCTGGTCAGCGTCGGGCAGGAGTACGTCGTCGAGGGCCAGGCGGTGCGGCCGGTCGAGGAGTCCGAGGTCGAGGCGCAACAACCGGACGCCGGCTCGTGAATGCGCTGATCGACGCCGCGCTGGGCCACAAGCGCACGGTCCTGGCCTCGCTGCTGCTGCTGCTGATCGCCGGCGTCTACGCCTATGCCGCGATCCCCAAGGAATCCGACCCCGACGTCAACATCCCGATCGTCTACGTCTCGCTTTCGCAGCGCGGCATCTCGCCGGAGGACGCCGAGCGCCTGCTGGTGAAGCCGATGGAGCAGGAGCTCTCCTCGATCGAGGGCATCAAGGAGATGCGCTCGACCGCCTACCTCGGCGGCGCCCAGGTCACCCTGGAGTTCGACGCCGGCTTCGACGTCGACACGGCCATGGCCGACGCGCGCGCCAAGGTCGACATCGCCAAGGCCGAGCTCCCGGAGGACGCCGACGAGCCGACCGTCCACGAGATCAACCTCAGCCTGTTCCCGGTGCTGGTCGTGACGCTGTCCGGGCCGGTCCCGGAGCGCACGCTGCTGCGCGTCGCACGCGGCCTGCAGGACAAGGTCGAGGCGCTGCCGCCGGTGCTCAGCGCCGAGATCGGCGGCGACCGCGACGAGCTGGTCGAGCTGGTCTTGGACCCGCTCAAGCTGGAGAGCTACGGCCTCGATGCCCGAGCCATCCTCGAGGCGGTCGACCGGCAGAACCGCCTGGTCGCCGCCGGCGAGATGGACACCGGCGCGGGCCGCTTCGCGATCAAGGTACCGGGCCTGTTCGAGAGCGTCGCCGACATCCGCTCGATGCCGATCAAGGTCGAGGGCGATTCGGTGGTCACGGTCGGCGACGTCGCCGAGCTGCGGGCGACCTTCGTCGACCCGACCTCCTACGTCCGGGTCAACGGCCATCCGGCGCTGGCGCTCGACGTCACCAAGCGCACCGGCACCAACATCATCGAGACGATCGAGCTGGTGAAGGACCTGGTGGAGCGCGAGCGCCCGACCTGGCCCGAGGAGCTGCACGTCAGCTTCAACCAGGACAAGTCGACGAACATCCGCACCATGCTGTCCGACCTGCAGAACAACGTGCTCTCGGCGATCCTGCTGGTCATGATCGTGATCGTCGGCGCACTCGGCCTGCGCTCGGCGGGCTTGGTCGGCGTCGCCATTCCGGGATCCTTCCTGACCGGCGTCCTGGTGCTCTTCGCGGCCGGCCTGACGGTCAACGTGGTCGTGCTGTTCAGCTTGATCCTTGCGGTCGGCATGCTGGTCGACGGCGCCATCGTCGTCACCGAGTACGCCGACCGCAAGATGATCGAGGGACTGGCGCGCCGCGACGCCTACGCGCTGGCCGCCAAGCGCATGGCCTGGCCGATCATCGCCTCGACAGCGACCACACTGGCCGCCTTCCTGCCGCTGGTCTTCTGGCCCGGCGTGGTCGGCGAGTTCATGAAGTTCCTGCCGATCACGCTGCTCGCGGTGCTGACGGCCTCGCTGGCCATGGCGCTGATCTTCGTGCCGACCCTGGGCGCGCTGATCGGCCGGCCCGGCAGCGGCAACGCGCAGGTCGGGGCGCTGGCCGCCGGCGAGGGCGACCTGCGCCAGCTCACGGGCTTCACCGGCGCCTACGTCGCCGTGCTGCGCCGCGCGCTGCGCCATCCGGTCAAGATCGTTGTGGCCGCCGTGGTGCTGCTGATCGGCGTCCAGGTCGCCTACTCGCTGATCGGCCGCGGCGTCGAGTTCTTCCCCGAGGTCGAGCCCGACAACGTCTCCCTGTGGGTCCACGGCGGCGGCAACCTTTCGATCGAGGAGCGCGACCTGCTGCTCCGGCAGGTCGAGCGGCAGGTGCTGCAGATCCACCGCGATCGCCAGGAGTTCCACTCGATCTACGCCAAGAGCGTTACCGACTCGGGACGGCGCAACGACGAGGAGCCCGAAGACCTGATCGGCACGATCCAGCTCGAGTTCGTCGACTGGCACGCACGCCGGCCGGCCGACGAGATCCTGGCTGACATCCGCCGGCGCACCGGCCACCTGGCCGGCATCTTCGTGGAGCCGCGCAAGCAGGAGGCCGGGCCGCCGGTCGGCAAGCCGATCCAGGTCCAGGTCGCGTCGAGCGAACCCGACCGCATCGCGCCGGCGGTCGGCCGGATCCTGCAGGCCATGGACGAGATCGGCGGCTTCCTCGACGTCGAGGACGGCACGCCGGTCCCGGGCATCGAGTGGCAGGTCGCCGTGGACCGCGCCCAGGCGGCGAAGTTCGACGCCGACGTCGCGCTGATCGGCTCCTACGTGCAGATGCTGACGACCGGCCTCGAGATCGCCGAGTACCGGCCCGATACCTCGGACGAGGAGATCGAGATCGTGGTGCGCCTGCCGGCGGATTATCGTACCACCGAGCAGCTCGGCCGGATCCGCATCCAGACCGCCGCCGGCTTGGTGCCGATCTCGAACTTCGTGACCATCACGGCGCAGCCCAAGGTCTCGCTGCTGCGCCGGGTCGACAGCGCGCGGGTCATGACCGTCAAGGCCGAAGTCGCGCCGGGCGTGCTGCCCGACGACAAGGTGCGCGCGCTGCGCGCCTGGCTGGCCGGGGCCGACCTCGACCCGAGGGTGCAGGTCGCCTTCAAGGGCGAGGACCAGGAGCAGAAGGAGGCCGGCGCCTTCCTGTCCAAGGCCTTCCTGGTCGCGCTCTTCCTGATGGCGATCATCCTGGTGACCCAGTTCAATTCCTTCTACAGCGCCGGCCTGATCCTCTCGGCGGTGATCATGTCGACGATCGGCGTGATGATCGGCCTGCTGGTCACCGACCAGCCCTTCGGCATCGTGATGAGCGGCATCGGCGTGATCGCGCTGGCCGGGATCGTGGTCAACAACAACATCGTGCTGATCGACACCTACGACCGCCTGAAGCTAGAGGAGCGGTGCGCCGAGGAGGCGATCCTGCGCACCGGCGCCCAGCGCCTGCGCCCGGTCCTGCTGACCACCGTGACCACGATTCTGGGTCTGATGCCGATGGTGGTCGGGGCGAACGTCGACTTCGTGACGCGGCTGGTCAGCTTGGGCGCGCCCTCGACCCAATGGTGGACGCAGCTGGCCACGGCGATCGCCTCCGGCCTGGCATTCGCCACCGTGCTGACCCTGATCTTCACGCCCTGCGCGCTGATGATCCGGGCCCGGATCGAGCGCCGACGGCAGGCGCGCCGGCGGCTGCGGCAGTGGCGGGGGCTGCGCGCCGCCTTCCCGGGCGCCCGCGGCGCGCACCGCCCCGGCCTCCCGGAAGCGGCCGAGTAGCGGCCGAGTAGCGGCCTTTACGGGCCGTTAAGGGCCGGCCGCTACCCTGGCCCTTGCAACAGGTCCAAGCGGAAGGAACGTTCACGGTGACGCAGGATGCGAGTGACCCGGAAGTCCTTGATCCCGAGGAATTCATCCAGGACGCGGTGCGGCTGGCCGCCGAGGAGCAGCTGCCGATCGAGATGGGCCGGATCGTCTGGCGCGCCGACGGCCGCCTGGAGCGGCGCGGCGACGGCGAGTCCCTGAGCTTCAAGTGCGTCTATCGAGGGGTCCGCTTCGAGGGACGGCTCGACCTCACCGAGACCGGCAAGATGGCGATCACCGCCGACCTCGGCCCCCTGCCCTACACCGCCGAGGCCGGCAGCACGCGCCACCAAATGATCCGCCTGGCGCGCGGCGCCACGACCAAGCGCGGCCTCCACTTCCTGATCTCCCAGGACCAGGTCTTGCGGATCGCGGCCGAGGGCACGACGCCGCGGCCGCGCACGCCGGTCTCCTGCATCGCCACGCTCTGCTCGCTGCTGCTCTGCCTGCGGCCCTGGCTCGAGCTGACCGGCGACCTGCTCGACGAGGCACACCGCGCCGAGACCCTGCGCGGCGCTGCCACCCGCTCCCGCCAGCTCGCCTTCGCCAACGCCTGAGCGGCACGCCGGCGCTCAGCTCGGCGGGCGCGGCTCCTCGGGCACCGTGAAGATCTGCCCGGGATAGATCAGGTTCGGGTCGCGGATCTGCGAATCGTTGGCCTCGAAGATCACCGTGTAGCGCAGGCCCTCGCCGTAGGTGCGCTGGGCGATGCGCCAGAGCGAGTTGCCCGGCTGGACGATCACCAGCCGCTCGCCCTCCGGCAGGTCGGTCAGCAAGGTCGAGCGTGCGAAGGGCGTCTCCAGGCGGGCGAGCACCTCGCCGCCCTCGCCGACCTGGTCGAGGCGCAGGCGGTGCAGGCCCAGCGACACCGGCTCTCCCGCAGTCAACCGCCAGCCGCCCTGGGCGTCGCCCTCGGCCTCGCCGGCGAAACCGTCGTCGATGTAGGCGAAGACCCGCCCGCCGGGGGTCACCTTTCCGGTGACGGTCACCCGGCCCTCGGCGTCGTAGCGCAGGGTCTCCAGGACCAGGTCGCCGACGGCGACGCCGGCATCGATGCCCTGCAGCACCACGACGTCGCCGAGGCCGCTCTTGTCGAGGGCGACGGCGACCGGCCCGCGCGGCTCGACCGGGGCGGGCTCCACCGGCTCGGCGCCTTCGGGCGAGCCGGCGGGACGGGCGACCTGCAGGTCCGGCTGCGGCACCGAGACGACGACGACGCGCGGCGCCTCGATCTCGCGGCCGTCGCGACCGCGCGCCAGGAGGCTCAGCTCATGGTCGCCCGGCGCCAGCGGCCGGTCGGGCAGGAACACCCACTCGCCGCTGGCATTGGCCTCGGCCCTGCCCAGGATCTCCCCGTTGCGCATCACCGTCACCGTGCTGCCCGGCTCGGCGCGCCCGGCGATCACCGCCGACCCGCTGCGCTCGATATGGACGACATCGAAGCTCGGCACGCTGCGCGCCGGCAGCGTCTGCGGCGCCGGCTGCTCGGCCGGTTCCTGTTGCGGCAGGCCGGCGATTTGTCCGTTCTCGGCGCCGTCGGACGGCGCCTGTTCCGGCGTCGAGGGCTCGACCGGAGAGGGCGCCGCGCCCGAGGTCTCGGCCGGCGCCCCGCCATCCGCCGCCTGATCCGTCGGCGCCGAGGGCGTGGCGACGCTGGCGGCAGGGGCCCGGTCCGCTGCCGGGGCATCGGATGTCGGCGCGGTGGCGGTGGCCTCCGGCGTCGCGGTGGTGGCGGAGCCCGATGCTTGCGGGACGGCGGTATCGGATTCTCCGGCCGCCTGGCGCGCAGCGCCAGGGGTCGAGCCTGCGGTTCCGGGGGCGGCCGGCTCGGCAGCTCCTGACCCGGGCGCAGCGGTACCGCCCTCTGCCGAGGTGTCGGGCGTGGTGCCGGGCGTGTTTTCGGGCGTGGTTTCGGGCGTGGTCTCTGTCGTGGAGTCGGGCGCTTGCGCGGCAGGTGCCGGCCCCGGGGTTTCCCGCGTGCCCGGCTCGCCCGCGGCGTCGGCGCGGTCCTGTGCCGGGGGCTCGACCAAACCCGGAGACTCGGCGGTCGTCGGCGCCTGCGACTCGGCGGGCGAGGCGGAGGACGATTCGGCAGGAGAATCCGGCGACGACTCGGGCGACGACTCCGGCGACGACTCCGGCGACGACTCCGGCGACGACTGGGCGGGCGGATCCGACACGCCGGACGCGCCGTCCGGCGCTTCGGCGCGCTGCGCCTCGCGGCCGGGCTCCTCCTGCCAGAACAGGAAGTAGCCGGCGGCAAGCAGCAGAACCGCCACCAGCGCCGCAACGACGACTGCGAGCCTCGAGCCCATCGCTTCCGATTCCTCCACCTGCCGACTTTGACCGTAATATGGTGGTTCCACCCGCGCAACGTCGCTGCGGGCCGGACCGAGGCACCGGCTCCGGGAACCAAGTGGGGGACGAGCTGGTCGGCGTGCCGTCGGCAGCGAACCAAGTGTCGCCCGGCGGGTTTCTGAACGGGGACGAACGAACCTCGGCCCAGGCCCCCTCACCCGCCTTTCCGCCGCAACCAGGAGTTACGCCTTGCTCATCCGATCGATCTGCCTCTACTGCGGCTCCAATGCCGGCGGCGACCCGGTCTACGCCGAGGCGGCCCGGACGCTCGGCCGCGAGGCCGCGCGGCGCGGCGTGAAGCTGGTCTATGGCGGCGGCAGCATCGGCCTGATGGGCGCCGCCGCCGACGCAGCGCTGGCCGGCGGCGGCGAGGTCCACGGTATCATCCCCGAGCACCTGCAGCGCCGCGAGGTGCAGAACGACGCGGTTACCCGGATGGAGGTCGTCGGCTCGATGCACGAGCGCAAGATGCGCATGTTCGACGAGTCCGACGCCTTCGCCATCCTGCCCGGCGGGCTGGGCACGCTGGACGAGACCTTCGAGATCCTGACCTGGCGACAGCTCGGCCTGCATGACAAGCCGGTGATCCTCGTCAACGTCGCCGGCTACTGGGACGCCCTGCTGGCCGCGCTCGGCCACATGGTACGCGCCGGCTTCGTGCGCCCCAAGCATGCGGCCCTGCTCTCGGTGGTCGGCCGGGTCGAGGACCTGTTCCCGGCGCTCGAGCTGGCGCCGCCGCCGCGGCCGAGCGACGACATCGAGCTGGCCTGAGCGCCCCCCGGGCCCCGGCGCGGCCGGCGCCGCGCCGGCGCCTTGCCTGACCGTCGCTTGCTGCTATTGTGCGCCCGCCGCCGCGCGGGAGCGCCGCGCGGCCCCGATTCCCGACTGCCCGGACCGATCGGTCCCCTGGCACGACTGCACGGAAGGAACCCATGGCGAAGATCAAGGTCGCAAACCCGATCGTCGAGCTCGACGGCGACGAGATGACGCGCATCATCTGGGCCTTCATCAAGGAGAAGCTGATCCTTCCCTACCTCGACGTCGACCTGAAGTACTTCGACCTGGGGGTCGAGGAGCGCGACCGCACCGACGACCAGATCACGATCGACGCCGCCAACGCGATCAAGCAGTACGGCGTCGGCGTGAAGTGCGCGACGATCACCCCGGACGAGGCGCGCGTCGAGGAGTTCAAGCTAAAGAAGATGTGGCGGTCGCCGAACGGCACGATCCGCAACATCATCGGCGGCACCATCTTCCGCGAGCCGATCGTCTGCCAGAACGTGCCGCGCTTGGTGCCCGGCTGGACCCAGCCGATCATCATCGGCCGCCACGCCTTCGGCGACCAGTACCGCGCCACCGATTTCAAGGTCCCGGGCCCGGGCAAGCTGACCATGACCTTCCAGCCCGCCGGCGGCGGCGAGGCGACGACCTGGGAGATCCATGATTTCCCGGAGAGCGGCGTCGCCATGGGGATGTACAACCACGACGAGTCGATCCGAGGCTTCGCCCGCGCCTCCTTCAACTACGGCCTGATGCGCGGCTACCCGGTCTACCTCTCGACCAAGAACACCATCCTCAAAGCCTACGACGGCCGCTTCAAGGACCTCTTCCAGGAGGTTTTCGACGCCGAGTTCAAGGACAGCTTCGCGGCCAAGGGCATCATCTACGAGCACCGCCTGATCGACGACATGGTGGCGAGCGCGCTGAAGTGGTCGGGCGGCTTCGTCTGGGCCTGCAAGAACTACGACGGCGACGTCCAGTCCGACACCGTGGCCCAGGGCTTCGGCTCGCTCGGCCTGATGACCTCGGTGCTGATGACCCCGGACGGCAAGACGGTCGAGGCCGAGGCGGCCCACGGCACGGTGACGCGGCACTACCGCATGCACCAGCAGGGCAAGGAGACCTCGACCAATCCGATCGCCTCGATCTTCGCCTGGACGCGCGGCCTCAAGTACCGCGGCAGCTTCGACGGCACGCCCGAGGTCGCGAGCTTCGCCGAGACCCTCGAGAAGGTCTGCGTCGACACCGTCGAGGCCGGCGACATGACCAAGGACCTGGCGCTGCTGATCGGCCCGGACCAGCCCTGGCTGACCACCCGCGAGTTCCTCGACAAGCTGGACCGGAACCTGCAGAAGGCGATGGCATGACCGACCGCACTTCCCGCCGCGCCGGACGGCGCGGCTTCCTTCCCGCGATCCGCCGCGTCGCACGACTCGGCTTCCTTTCCGCAATCATCATCGGAGGCCTCCTGGCCATGGCGACGAGCGAAGGCCGGGCGGCCGACCCAGAGAACACCCTGATCATGCAGCTCAAGGACGGCCCGGTCGTCATCGAGCTGTTCCCCGATGTCGCGCCGAACCACGTCGAGCGCGTCAAGACCCTGACCCGCGAGGGCTTCTACGACGGCCTCAAGTTTCACCGGGTGATCGAGGGCTTCATGGCCCAGACCGGCGACCCGCGCGGCGACGGCACCGGCGGCTCCGAGCTGCCCGACCTCAAGGCCGAGTTCAGCCGGATTCCCTTCGAGAAGGGCACCCTCGGCATGGCCCGCTCGCAGAGCCCCGACAGCGCCAACAGCCAGTTCTTTATCGTCTTCGAGCGCTCGGAGTGGCTCGACGGCCAGTACACCGTCTTCGGCCAGGTCGTGGAGGGCATGGAGAACGTCGACCTGGTCAAGAAGGGCGAGCGCAACGCCAACGGCAAGGTTCGCAACCCCGACGTCATCGAGTCGATGAAGGTCCAGGCCGACGTGCAGTAGGGACTGCGCGCACCCACGTCCCTCGACAGGCTTGGGACGAAGCGGCCGTTGGTGCTGGCTTGCGCTTCATCCCGAGTAGCGAGTGCGCGCTCCGGGAAACGACAAAGGGCTTCACCTGCCGGTGAAGCCCTTTCGCGTTCGGTGAGGGCGTCCGCTCAGCCGGCCAGGGCCGCCTCGATCGCCGCCACCGCCTCGCCTGCCTTGGCGCCGTCCGGGCCGCCGGCCTGGGCCATGTCCGGCCGGCCGCCGCCGCCCTTGCCGCCGAGCGCGGCCGAGCCGGCGCGCACCAGGTCGATCGCCGAGAAGCGGCCGGTCAGGTCGTCGGTGACCCCGACGACCAGCGAGGCCTTGCCCTCGCTGACCCCGACCAGGGCCGCGACGCCCGAGCCGAGCTGCTGCTTGAGGGCGTCGGCCATCGACTTCAGGTCCTTGGCCGGCACGTCCTCGACGACCCGCGCGGCGAAGGTGACGCCGTTGATCTGCTTGCTCGCCGCCGTGGTCTCCCCGGCGCCGCCGGTCGCCAGGCGGCGGCGCAGCTCGACCAGGTCGCGCTCCAGGCGCTTGCGCTCCTCGAGCAGGGCGGCGATGCGCTGCGGCAGGTCGGAGGGCGCGGCGCGCAGCGAGGCCGCGGCCTCGGCGAGCAGGGCCTCCTGCCGGCCGACGTGGGCCAGGGCGGCCGCGCCCGTGACCGCCTCGATGCGGCGCACGCCGGCGGCGAGCGCCTGCTCGGAGACGATCTTGAAGAAGCCGATGTCGCCGACCCGGCGGACGTGGATGCCGCCGCACAGCTCGGTCGAGTAGTGCTGGCCCGGCCCCTTGTGGCTCTCGTCTAGGCCGCCCATCGAGAGCACCCGCACCTCGTCACCGTACTTCTCGCCGAACAGCGCCAGGGCGCCCGCCTCGATCGCCTCCTGCGGGGTCATGTAGCGGGTCGTGACCGCCTCGTTGATGCGGATGCGGTCGTTGACCTCGGCCTCGATCGCCTGGATGTCCTCGGCGCTCAGCGGCTTGTTGTGGCTGAAGTCGAAGCGCAGGCGGTCGGGGGCGACGAGCGAGCCCTTCTGGGTGACGTGCTCGCCGAGCCGTCGGCGCAGCGCCTCGTGCAGCAGGTGGGTCGCCGAGTGGTGGCTACGCAGGGCCGAACGCCGCACGCCGTCGACCCGCAGCTCGACCGCCTCACCGACCTTCAGGACGCCGTGATCGACCTTGCCGTAGTGCACGAAGAGGTCGCCGAGCCTGCGCTGCACGTCGCTGACCGCGACCGACAGGCCCGCGGCGCCGATCGCCACGCCATTGTCGGCCTGCTGGCCGCCGGACTCGCCGTAGAAGGGGGTCTGGTTGACGGTGAAGGCGACAGCGCTGCCCGCCGGCGCCTGCTCGACCGCCTTGCCGTCGAGCAGGATCGCCGTGATCACGCCCTCGGCGACCTCGCTGTCGTAGCCGAGGAACTCGGTGGCGCCCAGGCGGTCACGCAGCTCGAACCACTGCGTCTCGGTCGCCGCCTCGCCGGAGCCGGACCAGGCCTTGCGCGCAGCCGCGCGCTGGCGCGCCATGGCCTCCTGGTAGCCGGCCTCGTCGACCTTGCGGCCCTGGCCGCGCAGGATGTCCTGGGTCAGGTCGAGCGGGAAGCCGAAGGTGTCGTAGAGCTTGAAGGCGACCTCTCCGGGCAGGGCGGCGTCGCCGGGCAGCCGTTCTGTCTCCTCCTCGAGCAGCTTCAGGCCGCGCCCGAGCATCTCCTTGAAGCGGGTCTCTTCGAGCCGCAGCGTCTCGCCGATCAGCGCCTGCGCGCGGCCGAGCTCGGGGAAGTGCTGGCCCATCTCGCGGACCAGGACGGGCACCAGCTTCCACATCATCGGCTCGGCGACCCCGAGCAGATGCGCGTGGCGCATGGCCCGCCGCATGATCCGGCGCAGCACGTAGCCGCGGCCCTCGTTGGACGGCAGCACGCCGTCGGCGATCAGGAAGGAGCTGGCGCGCAGGTGGTCGGCGATGACCCGGTGCGAGACCGCGCGCGCGCCGTCGGGATCGCTGGCCGAGGCCTCGGCCGAGGCCTCGATCAGGGTGCGCATCAGGTCGATGTCGTAGTTGTCGTGCTTGCCCTGGAGCACGGCCGCGATGCGCTCCAGTCCCATCCCGGTGTCGATCGAGGGGCGCGGCAGTTCGACACGGGACTCCGGCGACTGCTGCTCGAACTGCATGAACACGAGGTTCCAGATCTCGATGAAGCGGTCGCCGTCCTCGTCGGGGCTGCCCGGGGGGCCGCCGGGGATGCCCTCGCCGTGGTCGAAGAAGATCTCGGAGCAGGGGCCGCAGGGGCCGGTATCGCCCATCGCCCAGAAGTTGTCTGAGGTCGCGATCCGGATGATGCGTTCCTCGGGCAGGCCGGCGATCTTCTTCCAGAGGTCGAAGGCCTGGTCGTCCTCGGCATAGACCGTGACCAGCAGGCGCTCCTTCGCCAGGCCGTACTCGCGCGTGACAAGGTTCCAGGCCAGCTCGATCGCGCGGTCCTTGAAGTAGTCGCCGAAGGAGAAGTTGCCGAGCATCTCGAAGAAGGTGTGATGGCGCGCCGTGTAGCCGACGTTCTCCAGGTCGTTGTGCTTGCCGCCTGCGCGCACGCATTTCTGCGACGTGGTGGCGCGCTTGTAGGAGCGCTGCTCGACGCCGGTGAAGACGTTCTTGAACTGGACCATGCCGGCGTTGGTGAAGAGCAGCGTCGGGTCGTTGCGCGGCACGAGCGACGAGGACTCGACGATCTCGTGACCCTGGCCGGCGAAGTAGTCGAGGAAGGTCGCGCGGATGTCGTTGGTGCTGGTCATGGCTTCGATCTCGGCCGGGCGGCCGCTGGGTCTCGGGGATCCGGCTCCGGGCCGAGCGCGCGCCCGAGGAACCGGCCGGCACGTCGGGCGTTCGTCCCGCGACAGGAGCCGGGTCGCCGGTTCTAGCCCCGTCACCGGGACCTGTCCAGCATGCCGGCCCGCCGGGCGGTCGAGGCGCCGATTCGGGGGCCGATTCGGGGGCCGATTCGGGGGCCGACTCGGGGTCGGTCGCCGGGGTGGCCCGCCGGGACCTGTTCCTCTATGCTCCGCGCCGCCCAACAACGGAATGATTGTGATGCCGCGAATGTCCGCCTTCCCGCTTCGTCTCCTGGCCTCGGCCGTCTTCGCTCCGGCCGCCCTCGCCCTTGCGGTCCTGCTCGGCGCCGGCTCCCTGGCCGGTCCCGCCACGGCCCAGCAGGCTGGGACCGCGCCGACCGACGAGACCGTCCAGACCTTCCAGTCCTGGGAGCTGCGCTGCGGCACGCCGCCGAACGGCACCGCCAAGGCCTGCCAGATGGAGCAGGACGTCTTCGCCCAGGGCGCGGCGGATCAGCAGATCGCCAAGGTCGCGGTGGGCTTCCCGCCGGGGGCCGACGCGCCGGGCATGCTGATCCTCTCGCCGCTGGCGACCTGGCTGCCGCCAGGCATCGGCTTCCAGCTCGACTCCGGCCAGGAGCAGCGGGTTCCGGTGCAGCGCTGCTCGCCGCAGGGCTGCATCACCGAGATTCTGATCGAGGAGCCGCTGCTCAAGGCGCTGAAGGCCGGCACCCAGATCAACCTGGCGATCCACGACCGCTCGCGCCAGCCGGTCAAGGGCAGCGTTTCCCTGCTCGGCTTCACCGCCGCCTACGACGCGCTGATCGCCAGCAGGAGCTGAGCGGCCGGCCGCTCGCGGTCCCCGGGCCTCGACGGAGGCCCGGAGACGG